>SSGN01000008.1 GCA_008016945.1 Flavobacteriales bacterium | reverse complement strand
CACGGGTGCGTTCAGCTACTTGTGGACACCAGCACCCGCCATGGGGCAGGGCACGGCCCATGCTTCGGGCCTGTGCCCAGGTCCGCGAACGCTGACGGTGACCGATGCCTCGGGCTGCGACACCACGATCACCTTCAACATCAACGAGCCCACCCCGCTCACCGCGACACTGACCACGACACCGGAGTCTTGCGTTGGACCCTGCACCGGTTCGGCCGTACTGGTGATCGCAGGGGGCACGGGGGCCATCACCATCGATTGGCAACCCGCACCGGGCGCTGGCCAGGGGACCACGACGGCCACGGGGCTATGTGCCGGAACGGCGTACACCGTCACCCTTGCTGATGACAACGGCTGTACCACGGCGATGCCTTTCCAGATCGATCCCAGTTCCGTCATCACGCCGAACAGCAGTAGCACATCGGTGACTTGCAACGGTTCATGTGATGGCACGGCTACGGTCGGCCCTACCGGCGGTACGCAGCCGTATACCTATCTGTGGTCTCCGCCACCACCGATCGGCCAGGGAACACCCAGTGTCGCCGGTCTTTGTGCCGGTGTGGTGCAAGTCACGATCACCGATGCCACGGGATGTGGTGTCGTGGCGGATGTCCTCATCACCGCGCCGCCTCCAATGATCACTGACGTGACCATCGTTGAGCCGCGCTGTGCGGGGACCTGCGATGGTTCGATCCTCCTCGACACCAACGGAGGTGTTGGAGGTTACACGTTCACATGGTCGCCACCGCCGCCGTCGGGCCAAGGGACCAATGCCATTTCCGGCTTGTGTGCGGGCACGTGGAATGTGGCCATCACCGATGGCTCGGGTTGTGCGTTATCGGCCAGCTACACGCTGACCGAGCCGCCGCCGATCACCGGGTCCGTCTCAGCTACGCCAAGCCAGTGCCAGGTATGTATCGGTGAGGTCTCGGCGGTCTTCCATGGTGGTGTGGATCCCCTGGCCATCGTGTGGACGAATGCACTTGGAGCCGTTGTTGGAACCACGGATACCGTGTCCGCCTTGTGCGCCGGCCTCTATACCGCCACGATCACGGATGCCAATGGTTGCACGAGCGCGTGGATCGCTCCGGTCACCGATAGCGATGGTGAGGAGATCACGGCCATGGATGGCACCACCTCATGCCCGAACACGTGTGATGGGGTGGTATCCGCCAACTATGCGTGTGCCGATCCGGTATGCCAGATCGTATGGACCGATGGCGATGGGAATGTGCTGGCCACGGGAGTGGACACCCTTGCTGGGCTATGCCCGGGTCCTTACTTCGTGACGGTGACCAACGCCTCCGGATGTGTCACCATCGATACGGCCATGGTGGTGGCTCCGGTGGTGGTGACGTTACAGGTCAGCTCTTCACCGGTGTCCTGTGCTGGTGAGTGCGATGGAACTGCGGCGGTGGGCGTGGCCGATGGAACGCCGCCCTACGTCTTCTTCTGGGATCCAGCGCCGCCCACTGGCCAGGGAACCCCTGCGGTTTCCGGCCTTTGTGCCGGTGTGCATGAGGTTTCCGTGCGCGATGGGAACGGTTGCGAGACGGTCGCCGAGGTGCTCATCACAGAACCTCAACCGATCGATCTCTTCAGTTCGATCGTCATCAATACCTCCTGTGCCACCTCGTGCGATGGCAACATCACCTTGATCGCCACGGGCGGATCCGGTGATTACAGCTACCAGTGGACGCCAGCACCCATGACAGGTCAGGGTTCTTCCGCAGCGTTCGGCTTCTGTGCGGGCAATGTTTCGGTGACCATCACCGATCTGAACGGATGTACGCTGCAGCGCACGTTCGTCATCACATCGCCGCAGCCGTTGTCCGTGTCCGCCTCGAGCACACAGAGCACTTGTCCGAATTGCGACGGTACGGCTACGGCCTTGGTGGCCGGTGGCACAGGCACCTATACCTATAGCTGGATGCTTGGCGGCACGGAGGTGGCCACGGATCAAGTCGCTACCGGATTGTGCGGAGGGGTCTACGTCGTAACGGTCCGTGACGATCATGGATGCAGTGCTCAGGCCACCGTACCCGTCACCGACTCCAACGCCGAGGTCCTGGATGTGGTGGATGGACATACGCTCTGTGCCAATGCGTGCGATGGAGCGGTGGAGGTGGTCTTCACCTGTGGTACCGCGCCTTGCACCATACAGTGGACCGATGATAATGGTGTCGTACTGGGGCAGGATCCACAGCTATCCGGGCTATGCGTAGGGGGCTACACCGTGCAAGTCACCAACGGCGCGGGATGTGTGAGCCTTGCCACCGCCACTGTCGGAACCTCCACCGAGATCATCCCCCAGATCACCTCCGTTCCGGAAACTTGTACCGGATCCTGTGATGCCACCGCTACGGTCGGGCCACAGGGTGGCGTTGCCCCGTACACCTATGTATGGACCCCTGATCCTGGTGCGGGCCAGGGCACACCGCAGGCTACTGGTCTATGCGCAGGCGTGTACGAGGTGCTCATCGCCGATGCTTCGGGCTGTGATACCACGGCCCAAGTCCTGATCCTGGCGCCGATACCGATCACCGCCACTGCGGTGATCACCGACGCCACTTGCTTCGGTGCTTGCGATGGCTCGATCATCGTCACCACGACCGGAGGTACCGGTGCACACGACTATACCTGGTCCCCGGTCCCCTCCAATGGCCAGGGAAGCAATGGTGCCTTCGGCCTTTGTGCGGGCACCTATGAACTGACGGTCACCGATGCGAACGGCTGTGCATCCGTATTCACGTACACCATTGTGGAACCGGTACAGTTGGCGCTGGCCGGAGGAAGTGCACCAAGCCTATGCGGCGCATGCAGTGGTGAAGCAACGGTGAGCGCCAGCGGAGGAACAGGGTCATACACCTATCTGTGGACGCTCGCCGGCGCCATTCATGGCACCAACGATACGCTTCAGAACGTATGTGCCGGCTTGTACCATGTATTGGTGACGGATCAGGCCGGTTGTACAGCATCTCTGGTGGTGCCGGTGCAGGACATGACGGGTGAGGTGTTGACCACCCTGGCGGATACCACCTCCTGCCCTGGAGTATGCGATGGAACGGCGGAAGTGCAGCTTTCCTGCGGAACCCCGACGTGCGTCGTAGCATGGTACGATGCAGCAGGCAATGATCTTGGCCTCTCCACTCAGCAAGTCACCGCGATGTGCGGTGGCACGTACCTCGTCATGGTCACCAACGGCATCGGATGTGTGAGCATCGATACCGCGTTCGTGGCCGAACCCGATCCGATCATCCCCGCGCTGAGCACCACACCGGTCACCTGTTACGGCGATTGCGATGGAAGCGCCACGGTAGGTCCGACCGGTGGTGTGGCGCCATACACCTACGCCTGGGTGCCACAACCGACCACCGGCCAGGGTACACCACATGCCGAAGGCTTCTGTGCCGGAACTGCGGAGGTAACCATCGGCGATGCGGCAGGCTGCAGCATCGTGGTGCCGTTCCTCATCCTTGGTCCTGACCAGCTCGTTGCCACTGCGGATCCCATCCCCATCACATGCAGTGGTGCGTGCGATGGGACCATCGTGGTCACCGCTGCCGGTGGTACCGGCGCCCATTCCTACACCTGGGATCCCGTACCTCCCAACGGCCAGGGAAGCAATGCGGCGACCGGCTTGTGTCCAGGAACCTGGGTATGTGTGGTCGCCGATGCCAACGGCTGTTCCACCACGGTTTCCGTCACCCTGGTGGAGCCCCCCCTGCTCCTGGTGGACATCACCACCACGGATAACCAGTGCTTCGCGGAGTGCGTGGCCACGGCAGCCTTGAACATCAGTGGAGGTGTAGCGCCGCATACCGTGGTGTGGATGACCGCGGATGGAACACCGTTCGCGACCGATACCACGATCGTATACCAGCTCTGCGCGGGATCCTACACGGCAAGGGTCACGGACACCAATGGATGTTTCAGCGACGTGCCGTTCACGATCAATGAAGGAGCGCCGATCGAAGCCAACCTGGTGTTCACGGGAGAAACGTGTGCCGGACCTTGCGACGGCACGGCCGCCGTGGCGCCGACAGGTGGTGTAGGACCGTTCACGATCAGCTGGCAACCGACCGGTTTCACCGGTGATCAAGTGAGTGGTTTGTGCGCCGGTGACCACACGGTCAATGTGATCGATGCGCTTGGATGCGATACCACGGTGACCTTCACCTTGTTGCCCTATACGCCGATCACGGACAATGCAGCGGTGAGCGATATCCGGTGCGCAGGAAGTTGTGATGGTGGCGTCGCTGTTACTGCTGCTGGTGGTCTTGGTGCGTACACCTTCACCTGGAGCCCCGTGCCACCCAATGGCCAGGGCGATCCAATGGCGACCTCGCTTTGCCCAGGGGTGTATGGACTCGTGATCGCCGATGCGACGGGCTGCGACAGCGCTTTCACCTATACCATCAATGAACCACCGGCCCTGGTATTCACAGTGAATACCCTCACCGATGCGAGCTGTGCCGATGCCCTGGACGGCGCCATCGCCACCACGGCCTTCGGTGGAGTGCCCCCGTACACCTTCGCATGGTCCGGCCCGAACGGGTTCGCCGCTACGACCGAGGACCTTAACGGTTTGGCATCGGGATCCTATCACTTGCTACTGACCGACGCCAACAACTGCATCATCGACACCACCATCACGGTGGGTGCGCTGGTGGCCGTGATCGCCGATGCCGGCCTTGACCAACAGGCCTGTTCGGGCACGCACATCATGCTCGACGGCTCCGCAAGTACCGGGGCGGTCTCTTGGTCGTGGCGCGATGCCAATGGTGTTGAGATCGGGAATGCACCAACGCTGACCGTGCCACCGATGACGGCGGGCGACCATGTCTTCACGCTGATCGTTTCCAATGGCCCATGCACGGATTCGGATGAAGTAACGGTGTCCTGGATGCCGCTGCCGATCGCCGATGCGGGCCCGGATCACACCATCTTCCGATCAGAAACGGTCACCTTGGGTGGTGATCCGACCGGGCCGCTGGGCTCTTCCTTCCTCTGGGCCCCCGACAGTGTCCTTTCCGACGCCACGGCATCCAACCCGATCGCCCACCCGACCGTCAGCACCTGGTTCACGCTCACCGTTTCCGCGCCGAATGGCTGCGTGGATACGGACAGCGTTCTGGTGACCGTCGTGCCCACCGTGGTGATCTCCAATGGCATCACACCGAATGGGGATGGCAAGAACGATACCTGGGTCATCGACTTCATCGAACTCTTCCCCAAGTGTGAGGTGGAGATCTATAACCGATGGGGTGAGTTGCTTTTCCGTAGCGTGGGGTACGACCGACCGTGGGACGGACGCTATCGCGATGGACCCGTACCGGTCGGCACCTACTACTACGTCATCGAACTGAACGACGAACGTTTCCCGGAGCCGTATACCGGTCCGCTCACAGTCATCCGTTGATCGAACCCCCATGCGCCACCTACTCTTGATCTGTCTGGTCGCGTTGGTAACGACCGCCAACGGCCAGCAACTGCCCCAGTTGTCGCAGTACCAGTTCAACGATTATGTCTTCAATCCGGCCATTGCGGGTAGCCGACCATTCCTCGAACTGCGCAGCGGCCATCGTTATCAGTGGGTGGGCATTCAGGATGCACCGCGCACCTTCACCTTCAGTGGCACGGCACCCGTTGGCGGAAAGATGGGTGTCGGTGGGTACCTCTTCACCGATATCGTGGGCCCAACACGACGGACCGGCATCCAGTTCTCCTATGCCTATCACCTACAACTGACGGAAAAGGTCAAGTTGTCCCTTTCGCTTTCTGCAGGATTGCTTCAGTTCCTGATCGACGGCTCCAAGATCCAGTTCCATGATCCGGGTGATCCCGTGATGGATGATCAACTCCGCGGGGATCTACTGCCCGACGCCAAGTTCGGGTTCTATCTGTACGGCGAGCGCTTCTGGTTCGGCGCCACGGCACCCCAGCTCCTGCAGAACAAGGTTTACTTCCTCGATCAGACCAGCGAGACCCTCAGCCGTATGGAGGATCATTACTATGCCATGGGTGGCTACCGATGGATGCTGGGCGAAGACTGGAAGCTCGAGCCTTCCTTCCTGCTGAAGTATACCAGTCCCGTTCCGCCAAAGCTCGACCTGAACGCGACGGTGCGCTATAAGGACACGTTCTGGGTGGGGGCAGGCTACCGCACCAATGATGCCTACTGTGCAATGGTCGGTTACTGGCTGAAGAAGACCTTCCAGTTCGGCTATTCCTACGACATCATCACTTCCGGATTGCGGAACCACAGCACGGGCACGCACGAAGTGATGCTCGCCATCACGCTGGGAAAGGAGCAGCCGTCCGCCTCGGCGGCCCCGTAGTACCGCGATCCACGTGTTGCCCTTCATAGAGCCTGTTCGGGATCGCCTGAACGAAGGGACCCGAGGCTATTTTTCACAGGCCGATACGAGGGACCTGTTGTAACGCCGAAGGCGTGGATCGTAGGGAGCGAAGCTACCGGGGGGCGGGCCTGCGGAATAGGTCTCTCGGAGAAGGCACTGGGAAAAAGAGCAAGCAGATCGGCCTACTCCTTAGTGCGAAGTGGTATCACTTCGAGGTGGAATAGGCTCGGTGTAGTAGGCGTAACGGCCAAGCTGGCCAACGCCACAAGAAGGAACGGGTGGAGATGGATCGCCGATCACGGAAGCACGACATAGGGCAACGGAACATCAATTCGGAGTGTCATTTACGTGACCGATTGGTTCATCGTCGTCAATATTTGGTCGATGGATTCGGCGCGACCGTCGAACGCTGCAGCGTTCCTCGTTTTGAGTTGACCATGGCTGGGCCATACGCCGTAAATTGCACGTCCCTCTTACCAGGGCTCATCCTTCCTTTGCTGTGAACCACCGTTCTCCGTACCATTCGATCCTTTGGCTGGCGTTCCGGTCGGTGCTTTTCGCGGGCATTGTACTGCTCGGTGGACCTTCGCTCGTACTTGCAGAGAATGTGGCTTCCGAGTTGACCGGTGGGGGGATCATGACCGAGTCTGGGGCCGGTACCAATGGGTCGCTAACACTGTGCAGCAACAGCGGGATCGCGGATCTGTTCGCAGCGTTGGGAGGGGATCCGGATCCTGGAGGGACTTGGACCGCACCCGGGGGTGGTCCATGTGGTTCCCTTTTCGATCCCGCAACGGACCCTCCGGGAGTGTATGTCTACACGGTTCCCTGCGCACCATCACCATGTACTCCGCCATCGGCTACGGTCACGGTCACCGTGAACGCACCACCGAACGCTGGTGGCTCCGCTACCGTTTCGGTGTGCAGCAACGCAGCGGCGTTCAACCTCTTCTCCAGGCTCGGTGGTACACCGGATGCCGGTGGGGCCTGGACGGGTCCTGGGGGGACCCCGGTAACCGCCACTTTCACCCCGGGAACCTCCACGCCGGGGGTCTACACCTACACCGTGCTGGGCGCGCCGCCGTGTACCAATGCTTCGGCCACCGTGTCCGTAACCGTGGTGAACGCGCCGGATCCGGGTATCGGTGCCAGTTTCACGGTGTGTAGCAACGCTGCTTCTTTCGCGCTGATCGGTCATTTGGGCGGAACGCCCCAGCCAGGGGGCACTTGGGTAGGACCCGGTGGGCCGCATGGCCCCACATTCGTGCCCGGTACCGATGTGGCTGGGACCTATACCTATACCGTGCCTGGAACTTCACCATGTGTTTCAGCGTCGGCATCGCTCGTGATCAGCGTCCAAGTGGCGCCGAACGCGGGTACGAGCGCGAGTACGACCGTGTGCAGCACCGATGCCTCCTTCAGCCTCTTCACCTTGCTCGGGGGTACCCCGGACGGCGGTGGAAGCTGGACCGCGCCAGGTGGGGCCACGTTCTCCGGCACCTTCGTGCCTGGTACCAGTGCGCCCGGTACATACACCTATACCGTGGCCGGTGTTCCCCCTTGCGCCAACGCCACGGCCACGGTGACCGTGGCGGTGAATGCCGCGCCGAACGCAGGGACCAATGCCTCCGTTACCCGTTGCTCGAACGCACCTTCGTTCAATCTTTTTGGATCGCTGGGTGGCAACCCAGCCTCCGGCGGCACCTGGACAGGGCCTTCGGGGTCGAGCAATGGAACGTTCATCCCAGGCACCAGCCAACCTGGAGCGTATACGTATACCGTGCTCGGCGTGGCTCCTTGTGCCAACGCTACTGCCGTGGTCACGGTCAACATCATTATGGCACCGAATGCAGGTACGAACGGGGCCTCCACGGTGTGTGCTTCGGATGCTCCGTTCCCGCTCTTCGGCTTGCTTGGTGGTGCGCCTAACGCTGGCGGTACCTGGACCGCTCCAGGGGGTGCCGCCAGCGATGGGACCTTCACGCCGGGTACTTCAACGGCCGGTGCCTACACCTATACCGTGGCCGGAACAACCCCTTGCGCCAATGCCACGGCCACCGTTACGATCACCGTGGTTCAACCACCCGATCCCGGTGGCAATGCCGTATTGACCGTCTGTAGCAATGGTACTTCGGTGAGCCTGTTCTCCGCCCTGACCGGTTCGCCGACCACGGGAGGTACTTGGAAAAGACCCAATGGCAATCCGCATTCGGGCATGCTGAACCCATCCAGTGATCCTGCCGGGGTGTATACCTACACCGTGTCCGGCACGGCGCCATGCACGTCGCGTTCCAGCACGGTCCAGGTCATCAAGGTGCAGGCCCCTGATGCGGGTAACGATGGTGCCATCACGGTGTGTAGTACCATGGCATCGTTCCAGCTCTTCACGGTGTTGGGAGGCACACCCAGTGGTGCCGGCTCCTGGCGGACCCCGGCGAATGCGCCTTTCTCGGGGACGTTCATCCCTGGCACCACACCGGCCGGGATCTACAAGTACGTGGTGAATGGTAACGCCCCTTGTGCCAACGACACGGCCTTCGTCACCGTGGTGGTGAATCAGGCGCCCAACGCAGGCGCCAACGCTTCCCACACGGTGTGCAGCAGCCAGAGCTCGTTCAACCTGCTCACCCGTCTCGGAGGGTCACCCAACGCTGGCGGCACTTGGACCGACCCGAACGGTCAGCCCTTCGGCGGCACCTACGTGCCGGGTACATCGCTACCCGGCGCATATACCTATACGGTCACGGGGATCTCGCCATGCCTGAATGCGAGCGCCGTGGTGGCCATCACCGAACATCGCCAGCCTGTGGCGGGCACCAGCACTGCGCTCTCGCGCTGTAGCACCGATGGCCCAGTGGATCTCTTCAGCGCCTTGGGAGGTACGCCGGATGCCGGGGGCGGTTGGACCGCGCCTGGTGGTGGGGCAAGTAACGGGGTGTTCCTGCCGGGAACGGACCCTCAAGGGGTGTACACCTATGCGCTGAACGCCACCGCCCCGTGCGTCAACGCCACCGCCAATGTGGCCATTACGGTGAACCAGGCGCCTTACGCTGGGGCGGATGCGGCGATCTCGATCTGTGCCGATGGCGATGTGGTGGACCTGTTCGATGTGTTGGGCGGGACACCGGATGCCGGCGGGACATGGACCGATGATGATGCCACCGGACATTTGAGCGCCGGTCTGTTCACCCCAACGGGTATGGCCCCTGGTGATTATGACTTCACTTATACCGTGCCGGGCAACGGTCAATGCGGTGCCGACCAGGCCACTGTTCGTGTAACGATCGTGGCGGCCTTGGATGCAGGGGGCGATGGTACCCTGACCGTGTGCGGCTCCAACAACCTGGTGGATCTTTTCCCCGGGTTGACAGGAACCCCGCAGCCGGGAGGAACATGGGCGGACCTTTCCGGAACCAACGCCCTGATCGGGCAGTTCTTCAACGCCACCCTGGTGCCCGCAGGTACCTATAACTTCCGGTACGAACTGAGCGGTTCGGCCTCCTGCTCTGCGGATCAAGCCATGGTGAGCGTGACCGTTGTGGCCCCCCGCCGCCCGGGGAATAGCGTTGGCATTACCGTGTGCGGCAATAGCGGATCGTTCAGCCTCTTCCCACTGATCACCGGGAACCCACAGACCGGTGGGACCTGGAGCCCGGGCAACGGCACGTATGATCCAGTGGTGCATGCCCCCGGAGTGTTCACCTATACCCTGGTCGGAACATCTCCATGCCCGAACGCCACGGCCACCGTCACCGTGTCCGAAGTGGCGGCACCCATTGCCGGGAACAGCGCGGTGACCACTGTGTGCAGCAGCGATGGTCCTTTCAACATGACCTTGCGCTTGGGCGGTACGCCACAGCCGGGTTCATGGTCCTTCGGAGGTGTGGCACATTCCAATGTGTTCACCCCAGGGGTGGATGTCCCGGGCATCTATGTGTATACCGTTACGGGAACCGCACCATGTAGCGATGCGATCTCCACGTTGACGGTGAACGTGAACCAAGCACCCAATGCCGGAACCAACGGCGATACCACCGTGTGTAGCAATGGCGCAGCGTTCGCGTTGTTCGACCTGTTGTCCGGAGGAGCCATGTCCGGCGGCACGTGGACTCGTCCAGCGCCGGGTGGTTCGCACTCCGGGTTCTATCAGCCACCCACCGACCACCAAGGGGACTATACTTATACCGTCACCGGATCGGCGCCATGCCCGGCCGATGTGGCCATCGTGACCGTGACGGAGAATCCCGTGCCGAACGCCGGTACCGGTGGTCCCCTCACACTATGTGCGGGAGGTGCCAGTGTGAACTTGTTCAGCGTATTGGGAGGGAGTCCCCAGGCGAATGGCACCTGGACCGGACCAGCACCCAGCACGGCCGTCTTCAATGGTTCGTTCATTCCAGGGGTCACCACCCCGGGAACGTATACCTACACGGTGCCGGGGATCACGCCGTGTGCCAATGCGACCGCGAGCGTCACCGTTAGCCTGGTGCAACCACCAAGTGCCGGGTTGAGCCGTTCCATCACCATTTGCGATGATTCCGCGCCGTTCGCCATGGTCGATCGGCTTGGTGGCACGCCCATGTTGAACGGGACATGGACCGGCCCGGCGCCCAGCACCGCGGCCTCCAATGGGTTCTTCACACCAGGGACCACCGCCCCGGGGCTCTACACCTATACTGTTGCAGGCACAGCGCCTTGTGCCAATGCCACCGCCACCTTGAACGTGGTGGTGAACCCAAGGGCGAATGCCGGGAATGATGCTACGCTACCACTCTGTAGCAACAGTGGTGCACGGCCCTTGTTCCCTCTGCTTGGCACCAATGCTCAAGTGGGTGGCACTTGGAAACGCCAGTCCAATGGAGCGGCGCATAGTGGAGTCTTCCAACCAGGCACGGACCTCAGCGGGGTCTTCGTCTATACCGTGCAGGGTCCGATCGGATGTGGTGCGGATTCGGCATTCGTGGCCGTTACCGTGAACCAGGAACCCAATGCGGGCTACAACGGGCAGATCATCGTTTGCGATGACCAGCTTCCCCTTCAGCTCGTCACCGTATTGAACGGATCCCCACAACTCAACGGAACCTGGCGCGATCCATCCTTGGTCGCACATACCGGCATCTACCTGCCCGGCCAGAGCGCACCCGGGGTGTACACCTACACGGTGAATGGCATTGCACCCTGTGCCAATGCGACCGCACAAGTGAACGTGATCGAGAATGATCGGCCCGATGCCGGTGGTAATGGAACACGGATCGTCTGTAGTTCCGACCAGCCGTTCGCGCTTGCAACCGTGCTGACCGGTGCTCCGGATGGTGGCGGTGTATGGACCGGGCCTTCCGGAAACACGGTGGGTAGCCAGTTCATCCCAGGGACTTCGTTGCCCGGTGTGTACAAGTACCGCATCCAAGGACTGGCCCCCTGTGCATCGGACTCGGCCACGGCCACCATCGTGGTGAACCAGGCGGTGGATGCCGGCATCAGTACGGTGGTGCAGATCTGCTCTTCGAGCGCACCCGTGGCACTGATCGACCGGCTTGGCGGCACACCGGCCACCAGCGGTACGTGGACCTTCGGCGGAAGTGAACATTCCCAGTTCTTCGACCCGGCGGTGGATGTGAGCGGTGCCTACGTGTATACCGTCGTGGGCCTCGCGCCGTGCCCGAACAAGGTGGCCCAGGTACAGATCACGTTGGTTCCGGCGCCGGTCGCTGGAACGGATGGCACCATCGCCGCATGTGTCGGTGATGCCTCGATCACCTTGGCCAGCGGGCTGGGTGGGGCGCCGAATGCCGGTGGAACATGGACGGACCTGGATGGTAGCGGCCAGCTGAATGGAGGTCAGCTGAATGCCACCTCGCTCGCACCGGGTACCTATCGTTTCCGGTATACCGTGGCGGGCGTTGGGCCCTGTGCGGCAGCGAGCGCGGTGGTGACGGTGGTGGTATCCGATGCGCTCGATGCCGGTGACGATGTTTCGACCACGGTCTGTAAGAATCAGTTGGTGGATCTCTTCGGCCTGCTCGGGGGTACACCACAAGCCGGCGGTGGTTGGACCGATCTGGATGGCAGCGGCGGATTGATCGGCAGTGTGTTCAGCGGTGCCCAACTCAATGCCAACACCACATGGCGATTCCGCTACGTGATCCCCTCCACCGCATCCTGTGAAGGCGATACGGCCTTGGTGACCGTCCTGGTGGAGGATGGTCCGTTCGCAGGCTGCGATGGGTTCAAGGCCTTCTGCCTGAACGAAGCGCCCGGCCAGTTGATCAGTGCGTTGGGTTGTGGCCCGGATGCCGGTGGGTTCTGGCTCACCCCAGGCGGTGCGGTGCATCCGACCGGTGTCTTCCAGCCGGCGGTGGATACGCCTGGCGTATACAAATACGTGGTGCCTGCGGTCGGTGGATGTGCGGCCGATACGGCATTGGTCACCGTTGAGGTGAGGCAGCCGCCCAACGCGGGCAACGATACGAACGTGTCCATTTGCTCCACCGGGTCCGTAGTGGATCTGTTCACCACCCTCGGGCCGAACGCACAGACCGGTGGCCAATGGACTTTGGGCGGGGTTCAGGTCTCTGGCTTCTATAACCCTGCTGTGGATGTTCCCGGGACCTACCTCTATCGGGTGGTGGGGCAGGCACCCTGCCCGGCGGCGGTGGCGGCGGTCACCGTGACCGAACCCGTGGCGCCCTATGCGGGCGTGGATGCCACCATCGCCATCTGTTCCAGCGATGCCCCTTTCAATATGCGCTTACAGCTCGGGGGGCTGCCACAGCAAGGTGGGGTGTGGTATACCGAGGGCGGCGCCACGCATACCACCACCTTCAACCCTACGGCCGATCCCGGTGGGGTATACACCTATGTGGTCTCGGGGACCGCACCTTGTGCCAATGACACGGCCAGGCTCACGATCAACCGGTCGGTGGCACCTTTCGCTGGCGTGTCGTCCACGGTGTCCGCGTGCGCCACACAGGATTCGGTGGACCTGTTCGCGGCCCTGGGCCCCGGTGCGGGTATGGGTGGTATCTGGACCGACCTTGGCGCATCCGGTGCGCTCAATGGCCATGTGTTCGATCCCTCGGTGGCCGGTAATGGTACTTGGGCGTTCCAGTACGCGATCACGGCAACGGCCCCGTGCGTCAATGCGGTGAGCGTCATCACGGTAGAGGTTGGGGCCGGAGCCAATGCCGGCAGCGACAGTGCGCTCACCATTTGCGGATCATACACCGCTTTCGATCTGTTCCAGGCCCTGGGCGGTGATCCGGATACCGGTGGTGAGTGGACCGCCATGGCCGGAGCACCTGGACTTTTGCCCGGTGGATTGCTCGATGCGACCCTGCTGCCGGTCGGCGGACAGAACGCTTTCGTGTATACCATCCAGGATCCTGGTTGCGGAACGGTACAGTCCACCGTGCTGGTCACCACCGTGGAATACCCGGATCCTGGTACGGCAACGGACCTGGTGGTGTGCGCAACGGCTGCACCGTTGGACCTGGCCGATCACCTGGGTGGTACACCCGATACCGGTGGCGTTTGGAGCGGTCCTGCCGGTGTGTTCGATGGTATGCTGAACCCAGCCACGCACCCCGGTGGAACGTACCGTTATACGGTGGAAGGCAATAGCTACTGTGCCGACACGAGCGCCGTGTTCACCATCGTCATCAACCAGACTCCGGACGCCGGCCTACCGGCGCAAGTGGTCCTCTGCGATACCCTGATCGCGTATCCGCTCCTTCAGGCCCTGAACGGCACCCCGGATCCCGGTGGCACATGGGCCGACCTGGGTGGCACAGGTGGTCTGACCGGGGATCTGCTGAACACGACGCACATGGATGTGGGTGTGCATGAATTCTTGTACACCGTTGCGGTGCAAGGCTGCAATTCGGCATCGGCGATGCTGAAGGTGGAGGTGATCTCCAACCCGATCGCCGTGGATGTGGTGGCTACCTGCAACGAACGGGATCGGACCTACGTGGTCACGTTCACCATCGAAGGAGGGGATCCTGGATCGTACATGGTGGTTGGGGACACAGGCACCATCACCACCACTGCACCTTACGTTTTCACCAGTGCGCCCGTGGTCGTGAGCAGGCCGTTCTCGGTGAGCTTGGGCGATGCGTTCGCCTGTTCGTCGGTCCTGGTCGAAGCCACCAGCCCATGCAACTTCGATACCGAGGTGTTCGTGCCGGAGTCGTTCTCGCCCAACGGTGACGGCACCAACGAGACCTTTGTGATCCCCGGCATAGAAGGGTACCCCGGCAATACCATCACCATATTCAACCGCTGGGGTGCCAAGCTCTATTCAGCTTCCGGGTATGACAACAAGAACGTGGTGTGGGATGGCTCCTCGCCCAACGCGACCCTCGCAGGGCCAGCGGCGGCGGGCACGTATTTCTATGTGCTCGATCTGGGCAGTGGGGGCGAGCCTTTGACCGGATACATCCAGCTGGTGCGATGAGGAAGTTCACTGTCATACCCATCATCGCGTTCTTCGCGACCCTCTGTGGTACCCGGGCCATCGCGCAACAGGATCCGTTGTTCGGCCAGTATATGTTCAATACGCTGGCTTTCAACCCCGCCTATGCCGGTAGTGCCGATGTGTTCACCGTGATGGCGCTTTCACGGCATCAATGGGTGGGTTTCGAAGGAGCCCCGGCCACACAGACCATCCTGGCCCATACACCACTGAAGAACGAAAGCATCGCGATCGGACTTAGTGCCATCAACGATCGTATCGGCCCGTCGCGCCAAACATCCGCCTATGCCGACTTCGCCTATCGCATCAAGACAGGAACCGATACCAGGTTGGCCTTCGGCCTGAAAGGTGGCATCAACATGTACCAGGCCGATCTGGCCTCGCTCTCCACGGTGGAAGTGGACCAGGCCAACGTGAATGTGAAGGGGCAGTTGCTGCCCAACTTCGGCTTTGGGATGTTCTGGCATGCTCCGCGTTTTTATGTGGGGGTGTCAGCCCCCAAGTTGCTGGAGAACGAGCTGGGCATGACCAACGGCATGGTGGTGCAGAAGGCCACCGAAGCGCGCCACTACTTCCTCATCGGTGGTTATGTGATGGACCTCTCCAAAGAGATCAAGTTCAAGCCCTCGTTCATGCTGCGTGCGGTGCAGGGCGCGCCACTGTCGCTGGATATCAATGCCAACTTCTTGCTGCGCGAGCGGATCTGGTTCGGTGGCATGTATCGCCTGGGGAATGCCTTCGGGCTCATGGGACAATACCAGATCAACGATCAGTTGCGCGCTGGATACGCCTTCGATCTCACGACCACCACGATCGGCGCCTACAACGCGGGCACCCATGAGGTGATGCTGAGCTACGACTTCCGTTTCCTCAAGGGGCGCACCATCTCACCCCGCTATTTCTGATGCTGCGCAACATCCTCCTCCTGTTGGCCCTGTGTGTGATCCCGCTCTTCGGGATGACGCAAGGCAACGCGGATCCCTACATCAAGGAAGCCGATCGTCACTTCGCCCAAATGGCCTATGCCAGGGCCATTGATGGCTACCTGGCCGCTACGGAGCTGGGCGCCGTGAATGAGCATGTGACCAAACGCCTGGCCGAATGCTACATGCGGTTGGGTCGGAGCGATAAGGCCGAGAAGTGGTACGAGATGGTGGTGAAGTTCCTCAACCGCGAACCACGGGAGATGTACAACTATGCCGAGGCCCTGAAGAGCAACGGTAAGTACGTGGAAGCGGAGGAGTGGATGGATCGGTACCTGGCGGCCACCGCGCCGGAGGGAGCGCCGCGCAGGAGCAACCTGAACGGTTTCGCCCGGAAGTTCCTGGCCACACAGGATCGTTTCATCGTACGGCCGGTGAGCGTGAACACCCCGTTCTCCGATTTCGGCACCGCATGGCTGGGTGCCGACCATGTCGTTTTCTCCTCCGCACGCCATGTCACCACGGGCATTGAAAGACGCGCAGCCTGGAACGACCAGCCCTTCCTGGACCTGTTCGTCGCCGAGGTGACGCCCAACGGCGACCTGATCAACGCCCACCCGCTGGAAGGTGCGGTGAATACCAAGATGCACGAGGGCCCCGCCACAGCCAGCGCGAATGGCGATGTGCTGTGGTTCACGCGCAATACCTACCACGGTGGACGGGCACAGCGGAGCGCCGAAGGCATTTCGCGACTGGCCATCTACAAGGCCTATGCACAGGGCGGATCCTGGGGGCGCGTGGAGCAATTCCTGTACAACAACAGCGAGATCTCCGTGGGTCATCCGGCGCTGTCACCCGATGGGAAGCGCCTGTTCTTCGTGAGCGATATGCCCGGCGGCCATGGTGGAACGGATATTTACATGTGCGTGGACCAAGGTGGCCAATGGGGAGAGCCGGTGAATCTGGGCACCGCCATCAACACGCCGTTCAACGAGTCGTTCCCGTTCGTTGGGGCCGATGGCACGCTTTTCTTCTCCAGCAACGGCCATCCTGGGCTCGGTGGGTTGGATATCCTGGCGGCCAAGTACCTCGGCCTGGACGAGTTCGCGCCGCCGATGAACCTGGGCGCACCGGTCAACGGCACCGCCGATGATTTCGGCCTGATCATCGACAAGGCGAATCGCCGGGGGTTCTTCTCCAGCAACCGGGACGGGGGATCCGGGGACGATGACATCTATGCCTTTGAGATGCTGGCCCCGCTGGATCAACGCTTCCTGGTGACCGGCCTGGTGATCGATGACGATAACGGGTCTCCGCTGATCGAGCTGGAAGTGAAACTTCTGGACAAGAAGGGCCTCGTATTGGCCACCACCACCACCGATGTGCGCGGTGAATACACCTTCCCGGTGGAAAAGGACCGTGAGTACCAGCTCAAGGCCGAGATGAAAGGCCGCTATCCCGGGATCCAGCATTTGAGCACCGATCGTATCGAACAACAACAGATCCTCACACGCGATATCCACCTGGTGGCCAATGCGGGCATCTGGCTCCGGGGCACGGTCCGTTACATGGATGCACCGGGTTTCGTGGACGATGTGAATGTGACCGTGGTGAACCTCAGCAGCTTTTTCTCCGAGAGCTTCAAGACCGACGATGGCGGGGACCTCAGCATCCGCATGCAGAGCAATGAGGAGTTCGAGGTGTTGTTGGAAAAGCCCGGATACTACAGTATGAGCATTCCCGTGAGCACCATCGGGATGCGCGAAGGCATCATCGACCTGAATGAGGTGCGTGACCTATCGCTGGAGCCTATGGTGGTCGGTACGCCTGCGCCGTTCAAACATGTCCGCTGGGGGAAGAATGATGTGAAGCTCGACCCCATCGCCCGGACCGAACTGGACGCCTTCGCGGAGCGCTTGAACGTGAATCCCGGAGTGAAGATGGAGATCGCGGTACACAGCGATGCACGTGAGGGAACCGATGCGGCCAAGCTCGACCAGCGCAGGGCAGAGGCCATCGTGGACCACCTCGTTGCCAAAGGTGTTGCACGCGATCGGCTGGTGGCCAAGGGTTATGGCATCAGCAAGCTCAAGAACCATTGTGCGCCGGGTGTGACCTGTACCGAGGCCGAGCATGCGCAGAACCGGCGCGTGGAGTACTCGGTCCTTTCCATCACCCAGGAATAGCAAAGGGGAGCGGGGCGAAATGGAAGCCCCTTCCGCTGAAGTGATCGAGCACAGCGGGCAGGGCCACGCGCAATCGGGGTGCGGCTTTCAGGCTGTCGTGGAACACCACGATGGAACCGGGCCGCGCATGGCGGATCACGCTTCGGCTGCAATACGCGCCATCGAGCCGGGTGTCGTAGTCACGGCTCAACACATCCCAAAGCACGATCCGGTGGCTCCTTCGGATCACCTTGGCCTGCGAACGGGTGAGGCTGCCATACGGTGGCCTGAAGGCGGGGGTGTTGGTCCATTCCTGTGCCCGTCGGACGTTCTCCAGGTAGGCTGGCAAGGGTGTGGTGCGCCCGCGTGGATGGTCCCACGTATGATTGCCGAGGCCGTGTCCTTCGCTGCGGATCCGGGCCAGGATGTCCGGGTGGGCGGCGCTGTTGCGTCCGATGCAGAAGAAGGTCGCCTTGGCATCACGCGAGGCCAGTTCATCCAGCACCCAGGGTGTCACCTCCGGGATGGGGCCATCGTCGAAAGTGAGGTAGAGCACTTTCTCCGACGTAGGTATCCGCCACACGTACCCCGGCAGGAGCCATTGCAGGATCCGAGGTACGTGGGCGGGTGTCATGGCCGCTAAAAGCGCATGCGGCCACCGGCTTTACGACCGCTGCGCATCTCCATGAGCTTGCCTTGATATTGCTCTTCGACGGCCTCGAATCGTTGTTGGAGCCCTTGACCGAAGGTGCTGTCCGCGGCCGTTGCTGACATCGTGAGCCGACCCATCACCGCGTGTGTGATGGATAGCTCCTGTTGCAGCTTTTCTGCGAACCTGGCGTCCAAGCTGAGGTAGTAGGCCATGTTCTCCTCCATCACGGAGAACAGGCGCTCGGTGAGCGCATTGGCCTTCTCGTTCTTCTTCAGCGCGTAATAGGCTTCCACCGTGGGGAGCAGGATCCGATCGTACGGTACGTTGCGCTCGGGCATCTTCGCCAGAGAGAGGTCCAGTACGTTCTCGGCCTCGGCCATGCGTCCCTCCTCGATCAGTGCCTCCGCTAGACTGCTCAATTGCAAACGCAGGTTGGTGGTCATGCGCAGGATGTTCTCGTCCAGGTAGATCTCGCCTTCGGTATCCATGTTGCCCCACTTGAACTTGTCCATCACGTTGTGGTACATGATGTCCGTGGCCACACGGCCGTTCATGTTCGGGTTGCGGTTGGGCGAGTAGGCCGGCACCAAGCGGTAGGTAAGACCTTCCAGTTGGAAGTGATCCTGCAGGTTGATGTAACTATCCGGCCCCGTGGTCACCGCGAAGTAGATAGGGCGTTGCCAGTTGTTGTTGGCCAGCATGTCCAGTACAAGGAGGTGATTCTTCATCAGCACCTGCCGCTCGATCTTCCAGTTGACACGGGGCACCCAGGTGGTGTCGCCCGGCTGCAAGGTGCCCGACCCGAACACCGCGGCGCTGTCCGCCGCCACGCTGAACATGTCCGTGGGGAACCAAGCGTCCTTCACACCCCGCTGGAACAGCACCTGCATGTTGCGGTCGTTCGTCACGAAGGCCATCATCTCCTTCAGGTCGCGGTACGTTTTGCCCTGCGGGATCAAGGCCACCACATCGCGTGTGCCCTGGCGGTATTTTCCGGGGTCCATCATGATGGGCACCGGATCGCTTTCGTAGGCCCTGCGGCGCATCTGATCGGCGTACCAGTCGGTATTCAGCAGGCTCAGGTTCACCACGCGCACATCGGTGCGGATGCCCTCCACTTCCTGGGCGTACCACAGCGGGAAGGTGTCGTTGTCGCCATTGGTGAACAGGATCGCGTTGGGTGCGCAGCTCTCCAGGTAGTCGCTGGCCAGGTCGCGCGCGGGCATCCGGGTGCTCCGGTCATGGTCGTCCCAGCCGTCGGCCACCATCACCGCGGGGATGATCAGGCCCAGTGCCGTGGCCAGCGTGGCCTGCACCGCCCCGTTCTTCAGGACCTTGCCCAACAAGTGGAACATCCCCAGTGCGGCACCGCCCAGTACGGCCATGTACAGGATCGCGTACGACATCGCATGATCACCGTCCCATTCCACCAGGTATTTCAATACCCCCAGGCCGAATGCGGTGCCAACGACCATGCCCAGCTCCTTCTGGGTCACCGTGCGTGCAGCATCATACAAGGCCAGCACACCCAGTCCGATCCAGATCGCGAAGGCGTAGAAGGATCCCACGTACGCATAGTCCCGCTCGCGAGGCTGGTAGGGGTACTGGTTCAGGTAGATCACGATGGCGATGCCCGTGAAGAAGAACAGCAGCATGGTGATGCTCCAGTCCTTGGGATGCCGTGCCAATTGGAACACCATGCCGATCATGCCCAGAAGCAACGGCAGCAGATAGAACCGGTTGTAGCCCTTGTTCTGTGTCATGCTGGCGGGCAGCTGATCCTGTGCCCCGAGGCGCTGCTCATCGATCATGTCCACCCCGCTCAGCCAGTTCCCATCCACGATGTTGCCATGCCCCTGGATGTCGTTCTGCCGTCCCGCGAAGTTCCAGAGGAAGTAACGCCAATACATCCAGTTCACCTGGTAGTTGGTGAAGAAGCTGAGGTTCTCGCCGAAGGTGGGCTTGTGGATCACCGTGGGCTTGCCCTCCCGATCGGTGGAGCGCATGGGACGGCCCTTGAAATCGCACCACTCCTTATAGGCGTCCACATGGCTGCGTTGTGAGCTGTACATGCGCGGGAACAGCATGGTGAACTCCGGTTCGTACACCACTTCGGTGCCTTTGCGCGGATCGGTGATCACGTAGGCGTGCTCGATCGTGTGGCCCGGATTCTCCTCCACGAAGTGCTTCGCGCTCCAGCCGTCGTATTCGTTCTTCACCAAGCGGCCGTCCTTCTCGATACGGTACACCGCGCTGTACACCGGGGTGCCGTCCTTGCGCTCGTTGGAGTACGGTGAATCCCAGAACTGCCCGATCAACAGCGGGCGGTCGCCATACTGTTCGCGGTTCAGGTAGCTCACCAGGTTGAACACGTTCTCCGGGTTGTTCTCATCGATCGGTGGATTCGCTAGGCTGCGGATCACCGTCATGGCATAGGTGCTGTACCCGACCAGGATCACGGTGATCCCCAGGATCACGGTGTTGGCCACCACACGGCCCGTGCGTTGGGTCCAGCGCAGGCCCGCCACGATAAGACCCGCGAGCAGCAAAAAGTAGAACAGGTTCCCGGAGTTGAACGGAAGCCCCATGTCGTTCACGAACAGCAGCTCGAATTTGCCCGCCACCTTGGCCACCCCGGGGATGATGATGGATTGGATGGTGCCCAGGATGATGGCGCTGATCACGAGGGCTGTGATGATGCCACGAGGCGTGGTCTCGTACCGTTTGAAGTAGTACACCATGGCGATGGGCGGGATGCACAACAGGGCCAGGAGCTGAACCCCGATGCCCAAGCCCAGCAGGTAACAGATCAGGATGAGCCAGCGGGTGCTGTGCGCTTCGTGTGCCACGTTCTCCCACTTGAGGATGGCCCAGAAGGTGACCGCCGTGAAGAGCGAGGACATGGAGTATACCTCGGCCTCCACCGCACTGAACCAGAAGGTGTCGCTCCAGGTGTAGGCCAAGGCCCCCACGATGCCGCTGCCCAGGATGGCGATGATGCCACCCGTGGACAGTTCCTTCTCGTTCCGGGTCACCAGCTTGTGGGCCATGTGCGTAATGGTCCAGAACAGGAACAGGATGGTGAGTGAACTGCACAGGGCGCTCAGGGTGTTGATGGCCACCGGGACCTTCTCCGGCGAAACGAACGCACTGGCCACCCGGCCGATCATCATGAACAGCGGGGCTCCAGGAGGGTGGCCTACCTCCAATTTGTTGGCTGTGGCCAGGAATTCACCGCAATCCCAGAAGCTGGCCGTGCGCTCTATGGTGGATACGTAGGTCCAGGTGGCAATGAGGAACACCAACCAACCCGTGATGATGTTCAGCTTCTTGTAGTTCATGCGCAGGGTGCGGGAGTTGCGGTAAGGGCCACACCCTCAGCCGAAAGACGGGGCGTGGGCGGCGAAAATACCGAAACTACCGACGGCCGCACCGTTCCAATGTGTTGCTTGAATGCCCGGATCGTTTACTTTTGCCGCGCTTTGGTGCCAACCAAGGCGGTACTGGCCGATGGTGTAACTGGCAACACGTCTGATTTTGGTTCAGAAGAGTCCAGGTTCGAGCCCTGGTCGGCCAACAGGAGAACCCCGCGAAAGCGGGGTTCTTTTTTTTTTAGCGGTCCGGACGGGAAGTGTGTTCCTGCGGTCGCAGGGGCACCTGGGGCATACGCAGGGCCTCTGCGGGTCGGGGTCATGCGCGAGGAACAGCGCCCGGAACGGTCCGCGCCGGATCCTGCCGCAGCAGCGCGCGCATGCAGGCGTACAGCTCCGGAAGCCGCTCTTGGTAAGCCACGGGTTGCTCGAAGAAGTATTCCACGGCCACCGCGAAGAACTCCGCTTGGTTGGT
>SSGN01000190.1 GCA_008016945.1 Flavobacteriales bacterium | reverse complement strand
TGGTCTGGCAGGGCAGGTCCACGCACTCCTTGGTACTCGATACCAGCGCCTGGCCCCCCGGCACTTACATCATCCGATCGGCACACCGCACTTCCCGATCGGTGGTGGCCCACTGACCTGCGAAGCTCACCTCGACCGTACGAATCGTTGGCTCCATTGGCCCTGTTCATCACCGACCCGCAATAGGTACACGCCGGGGGCCAACGCCTGAACAGGTAAGGTGAACACCCCCTGGCTCCCCGCACCGATCAGCTCCTGGAGAACGAGCTTCCCATCGGCGGACCATACGGTGAGTCGTGCGCCATCGATGGCCGTGGGTGAGAGGGTCAAGGTGAGCTGATCGCGCACCGGGTTGGGCGCCAACGAGGATCCACCGAGCACCGGCGCGTGAACCCCTACACTCAAGACCTGCACCGGTGCGCTCTCGGCGGAGCAGCCATGGGCATCGGTGACCTGCACGTGGTAGGATCCAGGCCAGAGCGCGGTCCATTCCTGGGTGGTGGCTTCTGGAATGGGCTGTCCACCCTCCCACCACTGGTACGTGGCCGCCTCCGAGGCAGTGAGCACCGGGCCATCGGCAGAAACGGTCGGTATGGGAGGGGTGGGCCACATGGTGAACTGCACGGTGTCGGAATAGGCCAGACAGCCCGAGGCGGTAACGGATGTGGCGCTCACGGGACCGGAGGCGGCCACTTGA
Source organism: Flavobacteriales bacterium (assembly GCA_008016945.1). The sequence continues at coordinate 27,805 of SSGN01000190.1, read as the reverse complement.
ATGGGGTTGCCCAAAGCGCCATTGCTCCATTGTAGCCCATTGCCCTCCCCCGTGTACGCCACTTCCACGACCTGGCCTTCGCAGAACTCCGCAGCCGCGACGGCGAGTTTGGAATTGTTCAGTAGTGCCCCAAAGGCATCCACCTTCCCAGCCCCCCAGCGTGGATTCGGCACGGTCCCGGTGAACCCATCGCCACGTGCGCTCTTACGCACGGCCTGGGCGATCTCGGAGGTGCTGGCCCCAGGACATTTCTGCAGGTACAGCGCTGCGATACCCGCCACCACGGGCGACGCCTGGGAGGTACCTCCATCGCGGATATGCATGCCACCGGGGTCGACCTTGTAGCCCACCTGATTGTCGATGATCCATTGGATGGCTTCCAGCGGAGCGGCTGCGAAGGTGACATCACCCGTGGCTGCGACATCGGGTTTCACGCGGCCATCGCGTGTGGGACCTGCACTGCTGGCCAATGCGATATCCCGTTCCACACCATCCACGGCGCGCTCCACCCCGAAATAATCGGTGTAGGTGACCTCGTTGCAGTAGTTGGCCACGGTGAGCACATCCGGAAGGCAGGCCCATGAGTCGACGATGATCTTCTGGTGGTCCGGCGCCACATAGTGGGCCATGGCCGGGTACTCTTCTGCCGATGGGAAGGGCAGACCACCCGGCCATGCTTCGGCCAGTAGCGGGCCTATCATATTGGCCGTCCGGGTGAAGGTGGTGAGAGACCAGATGTCGAACGCACCATCGCCGGTGGACATGAAGCGCCAGAGGTGGTCGGCGGAATCGGGCGAAGCGATGAGTACCTGAAGCGACACTTGATCGCCGCGTTGCTGGGCGTAGTACTGCGCGGTACCCAGCGTATTCCCATCGTAACTGACGATCGGTACGACCAGCACCTCGCCCATGGCATCGGCCACCGTATGGAACGGGGTGTGGCCACGGAACGCCAGGGAAGGGCTGACCCGATCGGCGCCGATGGCGAATTGAACATCCTGGAGATCATCCGCATCGGCCCATACTTCGAAGAACACATTGGGGAAATCGAAGACGTTGTAGGCTGCTGGGAACATGTTGGTCTGGAACCAGGTGAAGGTGGTATCCGACCCCACCTCGGTGCGCACGTGATAGGGGAAACTGCCGTTCGAATTCCCTGCCGCAGCGGCCAGGGCACGTCCGGGTCGGGCGAGGAGCAGATCCTCGATGAAGAGGGCGGCAGCGTCCTTGCCATCATGGGAGCCCCCGTACGACCCCATGCTGATGTTGATCACAGCGGGCTTGTTCAGGTCTTCGGCCAGGTCGAAGATATACTTCACCCCATCGGCCACCGTAGCCGCCCAGTTGGGAGCCCCCATGCGGCTGGCCACCATGATGATCTCGGTCTTGGGCGCCACACCCTTGTGCCTACCATTGGCCAGGCCATTGCCCGCAGCGGTCCCGGTCACCGTGGTCCCATGTCCTTGCGGGTCGGTCGGTCCATCGCCTCCGACCACCAGTTGTTCACGGGTCCATTCGGTGCCATAACCGTAGGGGGCCGGCGACTGTGGGTTCGCCTGTGGCACTTGATCCCAATAGCGGTACACCCGGGACACACCGTTCTCGTCGCGCAGATCGGGATGGTCCGTATCCAGGCCGGTATCGATGATCCCCATCACCACGCCCTCGCCATCGTAGCCTTGCGGCAGCGGAGCAGAACCCGAATGCACTTGGAGCACCCGGTTCTTCACCCGTGCCGAATCGTTCATGAGCCGCCCCTCGGCCAGGCTGAACTCGAAATGATGCACGGCCTGCTCACCGGCCAACTCGCGCACAGCGGTCACCGGCACCCGGGCGTTCACCATACCGGGTCGGGCCATGGTCACGCGGCCACCATGCCGCCGAACCGCATCCTGGAGTCTCTGCACATCGCCGTGAATGAACAAGCTGACCTCGGCATCATCCATCACTTGTCGATCCAGGAAATGACGGAGCTGGAGGTCCATCTTCTCCTTGTGCTGGCCAAAAGCCGCAGCACCGAGAAGCAAGGCTGCGAGCAACGAGGTGGTGCGCATGAACATGGTTCAAAATTAACGGGTCGCAGGACCGGACATGGTATCGAAATGCGGCAGAGCGGGCAAGAATTCCACCCTTCCCCGTTGATGATCCACCGCGCAGCAGAAATGGGTCTTCCCGTTGGTGATCAAGAGGTACTTGACCTTGAACACCAAGTTATACCGTGCGGCCTGCTCGAAGGTGGCCTGGTCCAGACGCACCGAGGGCGCCTTGCATTCGACCAGCAACAGTGGCGTTGCGCACCGGTCATGCACCACGATATCGGCCCGTTTGGCCATGCCATTCAACGTCAGCCGGGACTCCACCCCGACCAATGAAGGGGGGCATCCCAGGTCATGGACCAGGTAGTTCAGCACATGTTGGCGCACCCATTCCTCCGGGGTCAAGGCCACCCAACGGCGGCGTACGGGATCGAACACGGTGTCACCATCGGCACCATGCTTAGTTTTGACACCATGGTCCGGCAGGTCGAGCACCTCCATTGAACAGGACCTCACCCCACAAAAGTGCGTACGAAACACGAGATCGTGAGCAACTGGCTACCTCGGTACACGGGGTTGCCGCTCGAGGCGTTCAAGCCGCATGTGCTCTTGACCAACTTCGACAACTACCTGGACATCTTCTGCCAACAGACCGGTGCCACCATACCGGTGCGGGACAAGGCGATGAAGGTGGCCGTGGCCGAGGACATGGTGATGATCAACTTCGGTATGGGCAGCCCCATGGCCGCCACCACCATGGACCTGCTCAGTGCCATCGCGCCCAAGGCGGTGTTGTTCCTGGGCAAATGCGGCGGCTTGAAGAAGAAGAATCAACTGGGCGACCTGGTGCTACCCATCGCCGCCATCCGGGGCGAGGGCACGAGCGCGGATTATTTCCCACCGGAAGTGCCCGCCCTGCCCAGCTTCATGATCCAACGTGCGGTGAGCGGTGCGGTACGGGACCGGGACCTCGACTACTGGACCGGCACGGTGTACACCACCAACCGTAGGGTATGGGAGCACGACGAACCGTTCAAAGAACGGTTGCGGCAGCTCCGGGCCATGGCCATCGATATGGAAACGGCCACCTTGTTCATGACCGGTTTCGCCAACGAGATCCCCACCGGTGCGTTGTTGCTGGTGAGCGACCAGCCCATGGTGCCCGAAGGGGTGAAGACCAGTGCCAGCGACGCCAAGGTCACCGGCAACTTCGTCGAGAGCCACGTGCGGCTGGGGATCGATGCCCTCCGCGAGATCATCAATGAAGGCCGTTCGGTGAAGCACCTGCGCTTCGAATGAGCACCCTCGACGATTACAAGAAGGTGATGACCGACCTGCGGGGCGGCAAATTCAAGCCGGTGTACCTGCTGCACGGCGAAGAGGGGTTCTTCATCGATCGCATCGCTGCGGAGGTGGAGCGCCTTGCTTTACAGGACCATGAGCGCGATTTCAACCAGACCATCCTGTACGGGCGGGATTGCGACCCGGACCAGGTGAAGGACACGTGCCTTCGATTCCCCATGATGGCCGAACGGCAGCTCGTGGTGGTGCGCGAGCTCCAGAACTGGCGGATCGACCAGGTGGAGAAGCTGGAACCCTACCTGCTGAAACCCACCCCCACCACGGTGCTCGTGCTCTGTTACAAGCACAAGAAGATCGACGGGCGTAAAAGCATCTTGAAGTCGGCGCAGAAAGGTGGCGGGCAGGTGTTCCTGAGCGACAAGGTGCGCGAGGACCGGCTGCCCGACCTGTTGATCACCTTCGCCAAGAACCAGAAGCGCAAACTGGGGAGCGCCGAAGCCACGTTGTTGGCCAACCATCTGGGCACCGACTTATCCAAGGCGATCAAAGAGGTGGAGAAACTGTGCTTGGTGACCGAAGAGGGCGGAGCCATCACCAGCGACATCATCCAGCGGTTCGTGGGCATCAGCAAGGACTACAACGTGTTCGAGCTACAGAACGCCATCGGTCTGCGCAATGCGTACAAAGCCCAACAGATCGCCAACCACTTCGCCGCGGACCCCAAGGAGAACCCCTTGGTGTTGACCCTGGGATTCCTGAACACCTATTTCAACAAACTGGCGATGGTACACGCCTGCGAAGGCAAGAGCCAAGCGGAGCTGGCCTCGCTGCTGAAGGTGAACCCCTATTTCGTGAAGGACTACCAGACCCATGCCCGGAACTACTCGAAGGCCAAACTGGTGGAGGTACAACGGCATCTGCGCCAGTTCGACCTGCGGAGCAAGGGGGTGGGTGGCGATGGTGGCGACCCCGGTGAGCTGCTGCGCGAGCTGCTGGCCAAGGTGATGAGCTGACCCGAGGCCTCCTCTCCAACCAACGGTACATTCGGAACACGCAACGGGGTGGGTGACAAGGCCAGGTCGGCTACCTTAGCCGCCCCCTAACAGGAATCCATGTCGCGTTCGCTGAAGTCGTTCCTCGGTCTTCTCTTCCTCCTCCCCACCTATCTGGCGGCCCAGACCGGCACCATCCGCGGTTTCGTGTATGACAAGGAGTCCGGCGAACCCGTGATCTTCACCAACGTGGTGCTCAAGGGCACCACCATCGGTGCGGCCACCGACGTGAACGGGTACTACTCGATCAGCAAGGTGGCACCGGGCGCCTACACGCTGGAAGTGACCTACCTGGGCTACGACACCGCGCGGAAGGCGGTGACCGTGGCCCGGGACCAGATCCTGACGGAGAAGCTCTACCTGAGCAAGAGCGCCATCCAGATCCGCGAGTTCGAGGTGAGCGGTGAAAAGCAGGAGGCCCGAAGCCAGGTGCGTACCGGGGTCACCAAGCTGACGCCGCGACAGATCGAACGGATGCCGGCCATCGGTGGCGAAGCGGACCTGGCCCAGTACCTACAGGTCGTACCCGGGGTGATCTTCACCGGCGACCAGGGGGGGCAGTTGTACATCCGCGGTGGTTCGCCGATCATGAACAAATCCATGCTCGATGGCATGGTGTTGTACAATCCGTTCCACAGCATCGGTCTGTTCAGCGTGTTCGACAATGACATCATCCGCAACGCGGACATCTACTCCGCCGGGTTCAACGCCGACCACGGCGGGCGGGTGAGTTCGATCATGGACATCACCACGCGCGATGGCAATATGAAGCGACTGAGCGGACGGGTTGCCGCCAGCACCTTCACCGGCAAGCTCTTGTTGGAAGGTCCGCTGAAGAGGCAAAAGGAAGATGGCGGCGGCTCCAGCTCGTTCCTTATGAACCTGCGGCACAGCTACCTGGACCGCAGCAGCAAGGTGTTCTACGAGAATGTACAGAAAGACGGCCTGCCCTTCACCTTCACGGATGCGTACGGCAAGCTCAGCTTCAATGGTCGGAACGGCAGCAAGGTGAACCTCTTCGGCTTCAATTTCAGCGATGGGGTACGGTACCGCCAGGTGAGCGACCTGAACTGGAACAACTGGGGGGCAGGCACCAGCTTCGTTCTGGTCCCGGCCGGTTCGGCGGTGCTGATCGATGGTACGTTCAGTGCCACGAACTACGACATCTCGCTCGCCGAAGGCGATCTCCCCGCACGGACCAGCGAGATCGCGGGGTTCAACGGAGCGATGAACTTCAAGGTGTTCAACCGCGACGACGAGGTGCGCTACGGGGTCGAGGTGCTCGGCTTCCGCACCAACTTCGCGTTCTTCAACAGTTTGGGGCGCGAGTTCAAACAGGAGGAGAACACCTCGGAGATCGCGGGCTACGCCATTTACAAGAAGGTGTGGAAGAAGGTGGTGCTGGAACCCGGTTTCCGCCTGCACTACTACGCCTCGCTGTCGGTGGCCAACCCCGAACCGCGGATCGGGCTGAAGTGGAACATCACGGACGACCTGCGTTTCAAGGCATCGGCCGGTCGGTACAGCCAGAACCTGGTAGCGGCCAACAGCGACCGCGATGTGGTGAACCTGTTCTACGGATTCCTTTCCGCACCGGACAACCTGCCCAAGACCTTCACCACCGCCAACGGCGATGTGCGCGATGTGAAGGACCCGTTGCAGCGGGCGAACCACGTGGTGGCCGGTATCGAGTACGACATCACCGATCACCTTTCCGCGAACTTCGAGGTGTACCTGAAGGATTTCCGGCAGGTGACCAACCTGAACCGCAACAAGCTCTTCAACGATACGGACGAATTCGCGGACGAGCCGGACGAGTTAAAGAAGGATTACATCATCGAATCCGGCCAGGCCTACGGTGCCGACCTTTTGCTGAAATATGAGAAGAACAACTACTACCTCTGGGCGGTGTACAGCTACACTTATGTGGACCGGTGGGATGGATTCCGGTCGTACAACCCGGTATGGGACCGGCGCAACAACATCAACCTGGTGGCCAGCTATGCCTTCGGCAAGTTCGATGCCTGGAAAGTGAACGCGCGCTGGAACTTCGGTTCGGGCTTCCCCTTCACCAAGACGCAATCGTACTACGGCAGCACCCAGTACAATGGCGATGTGAACTACGACTACACCACCAGCAACTCCAACCTGGCGATCATCTTCGGTCCGTTGAACGAAGGGCGGCTCCCGACCTATCACCGGTTGGACCTCGGGGTGACCAAGAGCTGGAGGCTGGATGAGAACCAAGTGGTGGAACTGGACCTTAGCCTGACGAACGCCTACGACCGGCAGAACATCTTCTATTTCGACCGGGTACGTTTCGAGCGGGTGGACCAGCTTCCGTTGCTGCCGAGCTTCGGGCTGAGCTATAAGTTCTGACGGCGAGGCGCGAAGTCGTTCGTTGTCGGTTAACCGATGGCTCCTTGCTGTCAAGGTGCGAACGCGGGCTGCCCACCGAGGAGCCTACGGGCGACCAACAACGGCGAAAGGGCATTCGTATTCCCGCCCACCGCTTATCTTTACACCCCGTGATCGCGGTTCCACCATGGAGCCCTCTCACCAGCGATGACGGGATCGACCAAATACATTTTCGTCACTGGCGGTGTCACCTCTTCCTTGGGGAAGGGCATCATCAGTGCCAGCCTGGCCAAGCTGCTACAGGCGCGGGGCTTCACAGTCACCATTCAGAAGCTGGACCCGTACATCAACGTGGACCCCGGAACGTTGAACCCCTACGAACACGGGGAATGCTTCGTTACGGAGGACGGAGCGGAAACGGACCTGGACCTGGGGCACTATGAGCGCTTCCTGGACGTGCCCACGAGCAAGGCCAACAACGTCACCACCGGGCGTATCTACCAGAACGTGATCAACAAGGAACGTCGTGGTGAATACCTGGGAAAGACCGTGCAGGTGATCCCGCACATCACCGACGAGATCAAGGCCAACATACAAGCCTTGGGCCGCAAGGGGATCTATGACTTCGTGATCACCGAGGTGGGTGGCACGGTGGGCGACATCGAGAGCCTTCCGTACGTGGAGGCCCTGCGGCAGCTTAAATGGCAGAAGGGCAAGGACTGCCTCACCATCCACCTGACCCTGCTGCCCTACCTGCAAACGAGCGGCGAACTGAAGACCAAGCCCACGCAGCACAGCGTGAAGGAGTTGCTGAGCCTGGGTGTGCAGCCGGACATTCTGGTGTGCCGCACGGAGCACCCCATGCAGAAGGGCATGAAGGAGAAGATCGCCCTGTTCTGCAACGTGGACACCAACGCCGTGATCGAGAGCCGGGACGCGGAAACGATCTACGACGTGCCCTTGATGATGCAGGCCGAAGGGCTCGACCAGGTGGTATTGCAGAAACTGAACATCAGCAACTACCCGGAGGTGGACCTCACCGCTTGGCAGGACTTCCTGCGTCGGTTCAAGCACCCGACCACCGAGGTGCACATCGGCCTGGTGGGCAAATACGTGGAGCTGAAGGATGCGTACAAGAGCATCAAGGAGGCGCTGGACCATGCGGGCGCGGCGAACGAATGCCGGGTGCATGTCAAATGGATCCACAGCGAGAAGCTCACCGCCAAGAACGTGCACAAGCACCTGGGTGGGCTCAGCGCCATCCTGGTGGCACCGGGCTTCGGCCACCGCGGCATCGAGGGCAAGATCGAGGCGATCAAGTACGCCCGGGAGAACAAGATCCCCTTCCTGGGCATCTGCCTGGGCATGCAGTGCGCGGTGATCGAGTATGGGCGTAACGTACTGGGGTACGCCGATGCCAACAGCACCGAGATGAACGCGGACACGACGCATCCGGTGATCGCCATGATGGAGGAACAGAAGACCATCGCGGACAAGGGCGGCACCATGCGGCTGGGGGCGTACACATGCAAGCTCGTCGAGGACAGCACCGCGTACAAGGTGTACGGACGGAAGGACATCACCGAGCGGCATCGCCACCGGTACGAGTTCAACAACGCCTATCTGGACGCCTATAAGAAGGCGGGGATGGTAGCCACGGGCACCAACCCCCAGACCAAGCTGGTGGAGATCGTGGAGGTGAAGGGGCATCCCTGGTTCGTTGGGGTGCAGTTCCATCCCGAATACCGCAGCACGGTGGCCAAGCCACATGCCTTGTTCATCCGGTTCGTGCAAGCGGCCATGGTGCAGGGTGGTACTCCGGTGCAGGCGGAACCGGTAGTGGCAGCGCAGTAGTCGCTTGGGCCGCTTGGACAAGGTGCAGCACCGACCGGTTGGCATCGGTCCACTTTCGTCGTCCATGCGAAGGCCGATCGGGATCCTGTTCCCTTCAGCGGTCTATCTTTGCCGCCCTTCTTGCCTGAGATCTTGAAGTTCAGGCGGATCCCGAATGGATAGGAACTCGATCATCGGCTTCGTGCTCATCGCCGTCATTCTTGGCGGATACACCTGGTACACCATGCCCAGCGCGGAAGAGCAGGCGCGCATGCAACATGTCCAGGACAGCCTGGCCAATGTGGAGATCGAGCGGCTGGCACGGGAAGCCGAGGCTGCCCTCCAGGCCAAGGAGGCATCCCCGCGAGGCACGGCCACCCTGGCGCCAAGCACAACGGACAGCGCGTTGGTGGTGACCGGCGATACCGTGAACGCCGATAGCATCCGGCAGCTGCGCCTGGCCCAGCGTTTCGGGATCTTCACGCCTTCGGCAGAAGGCACGGCCAAAGAGGTGGTGATCGAGAACGGCCGCCTACAGGTGGCCATCAACACCCATGGCGGAAGCCCCACGGTGATCCGGCTGAAAGAGTACCAGACCCACGAGAAGACCCCGTTGTACCTGGCCGATCCGGAGAAGAGCGAATACGAATTCCGGTTCTTCCTCGGCAACCAGGACATCAGCACCAGCGAGCTCTTCTTCGCCGTGGAGCGGCAGGATAGCACCGGGGTGGTATTGAAGGCTCCCACCACGGATCCGGGGCGGTTCCTGCGGCTGACCTATCAACTGGACAGCACCAGCTACTTCATGGATGCCCGGGTCGAGCTGGTCGGGTTGGAACAGGAAGTGGATGCGCGTAACGCCGTGTTCCATTGGGAGCTCACCGGCTTCAGCAACGAGAAGTACCGCGACGGCGAACTGCGCAAGGGCAGTGTCTACTACAAGTACTTCAACAGCGACCGCGACTACCTGAGCGAGAGCAGCGCAGAGCAGAAGAAGCTGGAAGGGAAGACGAACTGGGTGGCCTTCAAGCAGGACTTCTTCACCGTGGCCATGATCAGCCCGGAAGGCTTCGCCAGCAACGGATCGGAGGTCGGTATCGAGCCGTTGGAAGACACCTTGCACACCAAGCACTACAGCGCCAAGCTGTTCTTCGAGAAGGAGCGTGGGGCCAAGGTGGACCTGCCGATCAGGTTCTACCTGGGGCCGAACCACTACGGCACCTTGCGCCGCACCGAGATCGCGCAGTTCGACCGGATCATGGACCTGGGCTGGGGCATCTTCGGCTGGATGAACAAATGGCTGGTGATCCCCATCTTCAACTGGCTCGATGGCTGGAACTGGAACTACGGCATCATCATCCTGGTGCTCACCATCGCCATCAAGCTGCTGTTGATGCCGCTGACGTACAAGAACTTCGTTTCCAGCGCCCGCATGCGGCTCTTGAAACCGGAGATGGACGTGATCAACGAGAAGCACAAGGATGGCGACCCGTTGAAGAAGCAGTAGGCCACCATGGACCTGTATCGCAAGGCGGGGGTGAACCCGGCCAGCGGCTGCCTACCCATGCTGGTACAGATGCCCGTGCTCTTCGCCATGTTCAAGTTCTTCCCCAGCAGCATCGAATTGCGGCAGGAGAGCTTCCTCTGGGCCGACGACCTGAGCACCTACGACAGTATCTTCAGTTGGACGGGGAACATCCCGTTCATCACATCGTTCTACGGCAACCACATCAGCCTATTCACCATCCTGATGGCGGCGAGCACCATCATCTACACGGCCATCAACAGCAAGCAGATGCCCACCCAGCAGGGCATGCCCAACATGAAGCTGATGATGTACCTGTTCCCGGTGATGATGTTGTTCTTCATGAACAGCCTGCCCGCCGGCCTGAGCTACTACTACCTGCTGGCCAACGTGATCAGCATCCTGCAGATGACGGTGATGAAGAGCTGGTTCGTGAACGAGGACAAGATCCGGGCGGAACTGGTGCAGAACATGAAGACGCCCAAGAAGAAAAGCAAGTGGCAGCAACGGCTGGATGACATGCAGAAACAGCAGCAAGCCGCACGGCGGAAGTGATCATCGCCTGACAACTCCGGGCTGGTGTCCCGACTTTGAACGCAGAGCTTTGGCACGGGATCGGCAACATGACCATCAGTAACCCCCGCGTGTGATGAAAGCCTTCGCCCTTCCGCTTCTGCTCCTTCTTATCGCGGGTTGTGCACGCAAGCAGTTCCTGGTCGCCGCGGAACCACCTGCCGATCAAGACGCGCCAGCCTTGGAGCAACGCCCGGTGCTGGGAGGGGCCGAACCGGCGGACAGCCTGGTGGTGAGCCTGCAACGCACGCCCTGCTTCGGCACCTGCCCGGCATACACCATCACGGTGTACCGAAGCGGCTACGCCACCTACTTCGGATCATCCCACGTCCAGTTGGAAGGGCTCCACGAAGCGCGGATCGGGCTGGACACGCTCCACCGGATCCTCGCCGATGCGGAAAGGAGCGGCTTCTACCAGTTCCAGGACAAGTACGACCGCGATGTCTCGGACCTACCCAGCTCCATCCTCCGGGTGGTGGGCAACGGCCGCGACAAGCGCGTGCTGGCGCGGATCGGCACCCCCGAGGCCTTCAAGCTGCTCTTCGCCCGTGTGGAGGAATTGCTGCTGCCCGTGGTGTGGACGCCCGTCCCGAATGCCCGGTAAGCCGCACCGTTGGCCCCTGATCCGACTTCACATCCCGATGTAGTTCCCTGTTCTTCAAGGGATACTACATTTGCGCTCCCTCATCCAAACCCCTCGACATGAAGCGAACGACCTCGCTGCTCACGGCAGCCCTCCTATTCCTCGGGACACAGGCCCACGAAGGCATGTGGCTGCTCAACAAGTTGAAGCAGATCAATGAAGCGGAGATGCAGAAGCTGGGCTTCAAGCTCACGGCCGAAGACATCTACGACATCAACAAGAGCAGCCTGAAGGACGGTATCGTTCGGTTGGGCGGTGGTTTCTGCAGCGGCGAGATGGTAAGTGCCGAAGGCCTCTTCCTCACCAACCACCACTGCGGTTACGATGCGGTGCAGGGGCTGAGCAGCGTGGAGCACGACTACCTCACCGATGGCTTCTGGGCCAAGACCCGGAAGGACGAACTGCCCGCTGGTTTCAGCGTGAGCTTCCTGCAGCGCATCGACGATGTCACCGATCGGGTAACGAGCCAGCTCACGGCGGAGATGACCGAAGAGCAACGCGACGCCAAGATCGGCGAAGTCGCCCAACAGCTCATCAACGAAAGCAACAAGGAGAACGGACAGAGCACCGAGTTCAAGGTGATGTTCGAGGGCAACGAATTCTACCTGTTCCACTACAAGACCTACCGCGATGTGCGCCTGGTGGGCGTTCCGCCGAGCGCCATCGGCAAGTTCGGCGGCGACACGGACAACTGGATGTGGCCCCGCCACACGGGCGATTTCTGCATGTTCCGGGTATACACGGGTCCCGATGGGGAACCCGCTGATCCGAGCGAGGCCAACATCCCCTTCAAGCCCAAGCACCACTTCCCCGTGAGCAACGCTGGGGTGAAGGAAGGCGACTTCGCCATGATCATGGGCTACCCCGGCAGCACCGATCGCTTCCTGAGCAGCCACGGCGTGAAACTGGCCCTGGATGTGGAACAGCCGAACCGCGTGAAGATCCGTCGCGCCAAGCTGGACATCTACGACGAGTTCATGGACAAGGACAACGCGACGCGGATCAAGTACGCCAGCAAGCATGCCCAGGTGAGCAACTACTGGAAATACTTCATCGGCCAGCAGCGCGGATTGAAGCGCTTGAAGGTGTACGACAAGAAGAAGGCCCAAGAGGCCGAGTTGATGACCTGGGTGAACGCCGACCCCGCCCGTCAAGCGAAATACGGCAGCATCCTCACCGACCTGGAGAACGGATACAAGGAACGCGCGAAATTCGAGAAGGCCAATGTGTACATGCAGGAGGCCGCCTTCGGTAGTGAAGCCGTGGTCCTGGGCTTCCGGTTGTATGGGCTGAAGATGCAACTGGCCAACGACCCGAAGGATGCCGCCAAAGTGGCTGCGGCCGTGGCCCGCGCCCAGGCTGCCGCCGATGAGCTGTGGAAGGACTACGTACCGGCCATCGACCAGAAGGTGACCGCACAGATGTTCCGCATGATCCACGACGATGTGGAACGCGACCTGCAGCCCAGCGTGATGACCACGGTGGAGAAGAAGTTCAAGGGCAACTTCGACGCCTGGTCCGCCGCCATGTTCAAGACGAGCTTCCTCACCGACCGGGCGCGGTTGAACGCCTTCCTGGCGGCCCCCACGCTGAAGGCCATGGAGAAGGACCTGGGTTTCCAAACGGCCGAATCGTGCCTGAACCACTACCGCAACTTCCTCGGCCCCGCAGTGAGCGCCGGCGATGAGGACCTGGCCAAGGGTTACCGCCTGATGGTATCGGCCATGCGCGAGAAGGACCCTGCGCGCAGCTGGTACCCGAACGCCAACAGCACCATGCGCCTCACCTATGGCCAGGTGGGGAGCTACGTGCCGGGCGATGGCATGTTCTACAAACACATCTGCACCGCCAAGGGCATCCTGGAGAAGGAAGACCCCACGAACGACGAGTTCATCGTTCCTGCCCGGCAGAAGGAACTGTTGCTGAAGAAGGATTACGGCCGCTATGCCGATGAGAACGGCGACCTGGTGGTATGCTTCATCAGCAACAACGACATCACCGGCGGCAACAGCGGCAGCGGTGTCTTCAACGCCAATGGCGAACTCATCGGCATCGCCTTCGATGGCAACTGGGAAGCGATGAGCGGCGATATCGCCTTCGAGTCGGAACTGCAGCGTACGATCAGCGTGGACATCCGCTACGTGCTGTGGACCATCGACAAATTCGCCGGCGCGAAACACCTGGTGGACGAGATGACCGTGGTGGAGCGCAAGGTGGAAGCGCCCAAAGTGGAGGCCCCGGTGGCGGTTCCCGCTCCGGCAGCGAAACCCGCCAAGCCCATGGTCCCTGCGAAGAAGAGCTGAGACCGGAACGCACTTGAAAGGGAACGGCGGCCATGGGGTCGCCGTTCTACATTCCGGTAGCCGCGAGCCGGAACCGAAGCCCCTACCTTCATCGCCATCGATCGGTGCGGTGCAAGAAGACCAGCGCACCCGACCGGACCCGCCACGATCCTACACCGCATCGCTGCCATGCCCGAGAACCAGGCTCCGACCAACGCTGGCACCATCCTCTTCGACGGCGTATGCAACCTGTGCAACGGCTTCGTGCAATGGGTCATCGTACGCGACCCCAAGGCCCGATTCAGGTTCGGCGCGCTACAAAGCCCGGCGGCGCAACAACTCGTGGCTGGCCAACCCGTTCGTCCGCTGGACCTGGGCACCGTGCTGTACGTGCGCAACGGGAAGGTGCTGGAGCGCTCCACCGCCGTGCTCCACATCCTGAAGGACCTCGGTGGCCCGTGGGGCCTGTTGTACGGCTTCATCATCGTACCGCCCTTCTTGCGCGATGCCGTTTACCGTTGGGTGGCCCGCAACCGCTACGCGTGGTTCGGGCGGAGGGAAAGCTGCATGCTGCCGACGCCGGAACTGCGGGCCCGGTTCATCGACCCGTGATCGACGGCGACCAGGAGTTCGCCATTGACCGGTGGACACTGGCGCAGTCCACTTCCTCCCCCATCTTTGCCACGTGAGAACACACCTCGTAACCGGCGGATGCGGCTTCGTGGGCCGCAACATGGTCAAGCGGCTCGATGCGCAAGGCGACCGCGTCCTCTTCATCGACGACCTCAGCGTAGGCACCCACCCCGATACGTGGCTGGGGCAGCGGCTGCGCTTCGAGCACAAGAACCTGCGGATCTACGGCGAGGACGAGCGCCTGATCTTCCTGCAAGCCGACCTGCGCGACGTGTTGCGCGAACTGAACAAGGACCCTGAATGGTTCCGCAAGGCGTACGGCCAGAACCTCGTCCAGTTCGACGACATCTTCCACTTCGCGGCCATCGTGGGGGGGCGCAGCAAGATCGACGGCGACCCCATGCTGGTGGCGCAGGACCTGAGCATCGATGCCGAGATGTTCCTCTACGTGTGCCGCAACAAACCCTGCCGCTTCCTGTACCCCAGCAGCAGTGCCGCATACCCCATCGACCTACAGACCGAGAGTAACACGCTCAAGCTGAAGGAAAGTGACATCGACTTCAAGAAGATGGGAGAGCCCGACATGACCTATGGCTGGAGCAAGCTCACCGGCGAGTTCCTAGCGAAGATCGCCGCCAGCCATTACGGCGTGCATGTCACCTGCATCCGTCCCTTCAGTGGCTATGGCGAAGACCAGGACCTGAGCTATCCCGTGCCCGCCATCGCAGCGCGTGCCGCAAAAAAGGAAAACCCCTTCGAGGTGTGGGGCACCGGCAAACAGGGCCGCGATTTCGTCCACATCGACGACGTGCTGGACCTCACCCTTCTGGCCATGGACAAGATCGGCGATGGCCGCGCCATCAACATCGGCATGGGCAGGCTCACCAGCTTCCTGGAACTGATCGAGGTCTTCACCGGCTTCGCGGGGTACAAGCCCACCATCAAGCCACTGCTCGACAAACCCGTGGGTGTCCACAGCCGCTACTGCGACATGACGTGGGTGGAGCAGAACCTCGGCTGGAAGGCGAAGATCTCCATTGAAGAAGGGATGCGCAGGGTCTATGAGGCGGCGTTGAAGAGGATTTGAACTGCGACGACGCAACGACGCCACGTTCATTAGTCCATGGAGCAGATGCGGGAGAACGAACTGGATGACCAAGTGATCGAGGCAGCGTTCCGAGTCCATCGGCACTTTGGACCGGGACTGCTGGAAAGTGCGTACGAAGCTTGTCTGGCCCATGAACTGCTCCACATGGGGCTGAGCATTGAAACACAGGTCGCGCTGCCGTTGGTATACCGCGAAGTGAAACTCGATGTCGGCTATCGACTTGATATCTGGGTGGAGCGCAAGCTCATCATCGAGAACAAAGCTGTGAGCGAGCTCCATCCGATCCATCTCGCGCAAATGCTGACCTATCTGAAGCTGACGGGCAACAAACTAGGCCGTGTGATCAACTTCAACAGCCCGCTACTGAAACAGGGAATGAAACGCGTGGTCAACAACCTGTAGCCCTATCTCTATGCAGATGTTCAATGGTCGCTATTCCCTCTTCGTCGCGTCGTCGCGTCGTCGCGGTTAACCTGTATTCGCAATGAGTACACAGCGTATCATCTGCTTCGGCCCGGGCCCCAAGTTCAAGGGCGGCATCGCGCAGTACAACACCGCATTGGCCCGTGCGCTGAAGGACGAAGGCGCACAGGTGACGATCGTGAGCTGGACGCAGCAGTATCCCGCGATCATCCCGCGCGAGTTCGTGGACAAGGCCAGCCGTAGCAGTTTCCTGGAGGGCTACGACATCCCGGTACACTACCACACCAACTGGAACGATCCGCGCACCTGGTGGAAGACCGCGAAAGCCATCGCCGCACTGAAGCCCGACAAGGTGATCATCCAGTGGTACAACCCCACCCAGGGCATCCCGCTGAACGCCATCGCCAAGCACCTGCGCAAGCACACGAAGGCCGAGATCCTCTTCGACCTGCACTTCGTCGCCGCCAAGGAGCAGAGCTCGCTGGACGCCCGGCTCACGCGGATGGCCCTACGCCACGGGCATGGCTTCATCGTACATGCCTACAAGACGGCGGAGGAATTGAAGGCACTTTTCGCAGGGGAGGAATTCCACCTCACGTTGGACGGGTCACGAGCACGAACGGAGCCGGGGCCTTTCCGGCGATCCATCCTCAAACTCTACCATCCGATCTATTCCCTCTTCAAGCCGGACCCCTCGTTCGACAAAGAAGCATGGAAGGCACAGCACGGCCTGCGGAAGCATGTGTTCCTATTCTTCGGCTTCATCCGCAAGTACAAGGGACTGCACTATTGCATCGAGGCCTTTGCGGAACTCGCCAAGCAGCGCCACGACGTGAGCCTGATGATCGTGGGCGAGCGTTTCTGGCAGACGGTGGACCAGAGCAAATTGAGCACCAAGCTGAAGAACGCGGTCTTCGGTACGGTGAAGAAGCTCTTCTTGAAGAAAGCCGATGACGAGCGGAACTACGATCCCCTGGCCTTGGTGGACACCCTCGGCCTCCGCGATCGCACCTTGGTGGTGGACCGGTTCATCCCGAACGAGGAGGTACCACCTTACTTCCAGGCTGCGGACACGATCGTGCTCTTCTATGAGACGGCCACGCCCAGCGGGGTGGAAAGCCTGAGCTACAACTTCAAGTTACCCGCAGTGGCCACGCGCGTGGGGCATTTCCCCGAGACCATCACCGATGGCTTCAACGGCTACATGGCCACACCCAAGGACATCGCCGACATGGTGCGGGTGATGAACGCGAGCATCGAACAGCCCATCCCGCGTGAGAACGTGATGGAGGCCACGAAGACCATGAGCTGGGCGAATTATGCGAAAGCCGTACTGAACGGCTAAGCCCATGCACATCCTCCTCTTCATCATCGGTCTGTTGGTGTCCCCGTGTCTCCACGCACAGGACATTCTGTTCGCGTCCACACCTGAGGATGCCATGAGCCACTATGCCGAGCAGGAGCCGCAGCTCTACGGCCATTGCACGGACAGCCTGCGGATCGACAGCGTGTACACGGAGGATGCCACCACCGGCGAACTGGTGCTCGGGGTGCAGACCTATCCCTTCGCCCGATACGAATTCTACTTGGACGGCGCGCTCTACCGCCGGATCGATATTCTCCAGAACATCGACACCCAGGAGGTGGGTTGGCGGCGGGACTTCGGTTCGAGGGATACCATCGGAGTCGTGACAACACGAATGATGGACATCCCCAACGGCGCCTATCACGAGTTCTTCCCCAACGGCAACATCCGCGTCAAAGGCACGCTGGATGGCTTCAACGCCGATGGCACACCGAGGAAGACCGGCCAATGGACGGAGTGGGATGAGAAAGGGAACGTGGTACGGCGGGAGACCTATCCTTAGCGCACCACAACGATCCGTTGCACGGTCCAGCCGCCGCACCGCACCAGATAGATGCCTTCATTCAGCGGAGCCTGAACATCCACGACCATCGCGTTCGTGCGTGAGGTGGCGAGCAAACGGCCGCCCACATCCATCACTTCCACGGTTCCGAGGGGCAACGGTGCTGCGATGTGGAGACGGTCTCCAGCCCACGTGATGGTCGGCTGTTCGGGAACCGTTCCATCAACGCCGGTACCGACGAAGTTCAACACACCATCGCAGGTGCTGCTGGCATTGGCGCTGTACGCGGTGAGCTGCAGCTGATACACGCCGCTGTTCGCGTAACGCTTCCACCCCCACCGTCGGGTGATGGTGTGTCCATCGCCACAAGCGTGCGCGTAGGAGGATGCACCGATCGAGAGGCACCACAGGTAGGCGATGTGCGGCATGCCGGAACCGACGGCCTCCGCATGGTATTCGCAACGCACGGCCGTTCCCACGTTGTTCTGCCACTGGCCCGATGCGTTGAACCCGTATCGATGCGTACCACTGCTGTTGGACCAATGTACCGTGCCATCCACGATGGTGGGCATGGTGTTCGACACGGAGGAACTGAGTTGTTCGGAACGCCAATCGTTGATGTTCCAGTCGTATGCCGCCGCACCGAGCGTGCCCGCCGCCGACTTCCACGCCACCACACCCTGTCCGATCGCGGGCACGTTCCCCGCATTGGCGCTCAACTGAGCACTGCGCCAGGCATCGAGCGATGGGTCGTAGATGGCCGCGCCCACCGTACCTGCGGCGGACACCCATGCCACGATGCCATCGCGGTTCAAGACCACGTTACCGCTGTTGGCGCTGAGTTGTGCACTGCGCCACAGGCCGGGCCCAGGATCATACACCGCCGCCCCAACCGTACCCGCATCGGAGACCCAGGAGACCACCCCATCGCGGTTCTGGATCTGGTTCCCGCTGTTCGCGCTCACCTGATCCTGCCGCCACTGTTGCCGGGCCGGATCGTACTGCGCCACACCCACGGTCCCCGCCTCGGACACCCACGCCACCACGCCATCGCTGTTGATGCACGTGTTCCCCGAATTCGTTGACAACAACGACTCGCGGAACATGGCCAGGTCGATATCGTACACCACGGCCCGCACGGTGCCCGTGGGCGACACGGTGGCCACCACGCCATCATCGTGTGTCCAACTGGCCACGCTGCTGAAGTTCGTTGTGCGGATCTGGTCCGTGAGCGGATCGAGCACCGTACAGGTGATCGTGCCTCCGTTCTGGGTGACACTGATCGGCGGGCCCCAGCCCCAGTCGTAGGATTGGGCGTGAATGGGACCGACCGTAAGCAGCGATCCCAGGATGGACGAACGGAGCAACATGGTGGTGGTAGTTCCATCGAAGCTACGGCTTCCCGGAAATCGACGAAGCACAAATCGGGTTCGTCGACACATCACCCGTATCCGTCTGGAAACTTGCAGCAATTAACACCCGTAAGAGACCGTCGTGTACCGCATGCGTATAGTTTCACCGCCCCTTGGCCGTACCGCGAACTGGAACCTCGCACGATGGTACGGCAGGGGAAGAACCTGTAGGATCGAATGATACAGATGCCCATGCTCGTGGCATTGCTCTTCACCTGGCTCTGGCCAGGAAACGCGAGCGAAGCCACCGCCCCGACCGTGGAGGCAGCCCCTGCGCCGACCGCGGCCCATGGTGCCAATGCGCTGTTCGAGGCCTTGTGCCTCGATGGCGAATTGAAGGAGGACGTCTTCGCGGCGTGTTACGAGCGTATGGAACGCAAAGGCATCAGCAGCCGGGTGGTCGCCATCGCGGACATGACGCAACCCAGTACCGCGAAGCGGCTGTATGTGATCGACCTGGAACGACAGGTGCTCGTGCTGCGCACGTACGTGGCGCACGGGCAGGGCAGCGGCGAACTGATGGCCACGCATTTCAGCAACCGGGAGGGATCGCACCAGACCAGTTTGGGGCTTTACCGGGTGGGGGCGGAGATCGTGAGCCCGAAACACGGTGCAGCGCTGCTGCTGCATGGCTTGGAGCGTGGCACGAACTGCCAAGCCTTGAAACGGGAGGTGATCATGCACGGTGCCGATTACGTGAGCGAATCGTTCGTCAAGGAACACGGGCGCCTGGGCCGTAGCTGGGGGTGCCCGGCCGTGAGCCGTGCGGACATGCCCCGCATGCTCGAGTTGTTGGCCGAAGGCGCCCTGCTGTACATCCACGGCTGAGCCCGAACTTTGGCGGTCGTTCCCGCGTATGCCGGGGCCCCACCATGCGCCCGCTCTTCATTCTCCTGCTTCTGTTGCTCGCCCTGGGCTGCACCGCACCCGGATCGCCGAAAAGCCTGGCCGAACAAGGACTGGAGATCGCACAGGTCTTCGAGAGCGCGGAGCCGTACACCGCACGGACCATCGACAGCACGGCCATCCTACGGTACTTGGAAGCGCACCCAGGATCCCGCGGCGACAGTGCGGCCATCTTCGCCTTCTACCAGCGACGCGGCTACCACTACGCCTGGTTCGTGGACGACAGCCTCTCCCATGCCGCACTCGGATTCGCTTCCCTGGTGCACCGTACCGACAAGGATTATCCAGCGGTGAAGGAACTGAGTGAACGATTACTGCGCCTGATCGAGCAACCGACCTTGGCGGAACCGGGATGCGACAGTTGCGGACAGGACCTGGAACTGGCCCTCACGGCGGAATTCTTCCATTTCGCCAACAAGAAATACGGCGGTGCCGTGGGGCGCGACCTGCGCGAGCTGGATTGGTTCATACCCCGCACCAAGAAGAACTACGACCGGCTGATCGACTCCTTGGCCGCGGGCCACATGGACCTGAGCCTGATCGAGCCCCTGCACCCGCAGTACGCCCTGCTGAAGGAGCGCCTCCGCAAATACGTGGCCATGGACACCCTGGTGCGTTGGGAGGTGCTATCCTTGGGCGAACGCAAGAAACTCGAACCCGGCGACAGTGCCAGCGTGATCCCCGACATCCGGCAGCGCTTGATGATCCTGGGCGACCTGGTGAGCGGCATGGACACCGTCGTACTCCATTCCATGCGGTACGACAGCACCCTACTGGAGGCGGTGATGCGGTTCCAGGAGCGCCACAACCTGCTGGCCGACGGGGTGATCGGCAACAGCGTGATCCGTGCCTTGAACGTGACCCCCGCCCAGCGTGTGCGTACCATGTTGGTGAACATGGAGCGCCTGCGGTGGGTGCCCGAGTCCTACGCCCCGGACCTCATCCTGGTGAACATCCCGGAGTACAGGATGCATGTGTACGAAGGAGGGAAAGAAGCCTGGAGCATGAACGTGGTGGTGGGCAACACGGCCACCCGCACGGTGATCTTCAGCGACACGCTCAGCACCATCGTCTTCAGCCCCACCTGGAACGTGCCCACCAGCATCGTAAGGGGCGAGATCCTGCCCGCCTTGAAGAAGGACCCCAACTACCTCGCGAAAAAAGGCATGGAGCGGATCGGGGGTACGGACGCCAACCCCGTGATCCGGCAGAAACCCGGTGCGGGGAACGCCTTGGGCAAGGTGAAATTCCTGTTCCCGAACAGCTACAGCATCTATTTCCACGACACCCCGAGCAAGGGGGCCTTCGCACGGGAAAGCCGCGCCTTCAGCCATGGGTGCATCCGGTTGAGCGAACCCAAACGCCTGGCCGAATACCTGCTTCGGAACGACACCACGTGGACCACGGCGAAGATCGACGCCGCGATGAACAAGAAAAGCGAGACATGGGTGAAGTTGAAGGAGAAACGCCCGGTGACGATCGGGTATTTCACCGCCTGGGTGGGGACCGATGGCCGCACGTACTTCTGCGACGATGTGTACGGGCACGATGCCAAGCTGGCGAACGAGCTCTTCTTCGACCCCACCCCCGCACCCGACCCGCTTCCCGTTATGGCGCTGTAGCAGGAGGAGGCGCGGCGCTGACGAGCACACCGCTCGCACCGAGGTAGGCCGCGAAACTGCGGTTGGTCCAGTGCGTAGCGTCGGTATCCAAGGGCAGCACCTTCAAACACCGGGGCAACTCCACCGTGGGCAGGATGACCACCTCCTTGCCGCGCACGGCGGCCTCGGCCACGGCGCGATAGCACTGCCGCATGTCCGCATCGTAACGTTTCATACGACCGCTCAGGAGGTCGGCCGTCACACGCCCATCACGTCCGGCCCATAGCGCACCGGTACACAGCAACACGAAGGCCCACCGCATTGCCGAAGCGTCCGCATGGGCCACCCACCGGCCGCGTGGTCGGAAATGGACCTGGTCCCAAACGGCCACGGCCCAGAACCACGAAGGGATGAAGAAGAACAAGGCCATGCCGATGGTGCGGTACTGACCTAATATGCCCGTTGGCCAATAGGTGACCACCATGCTGATGAACACCACGACGAACGGCATGGCGAGGGCCACCCATTTGTTCGGTGTCTTCACGAAGGGATCCACCAGCCCCAGCCTGATGCCCTTGCGTAACAGGGCGACGAACACCACGGTGGGCAGCACGAGCACCAGGACCCATTGCAGGGTGAAACGGCCGGTCTGTGCCACGCTGTATCCGATGGTGCGCACCAGGTCGTGCCGCAGGGGGAACAGCGCCCCCCGGGTGGCGTTGCCCGGGGCCACCACCACCACCAGCGTGCAGACCAGCGCAAGGAGCAGGAGCCTCACCGCGGCCCTGCGCAGCGCCGGAGAGCCACCCCGCATCCAGTGCCACAAGCCCAGGTGCGCGAGCACCAGCATGGCGGCATGCACCTCGTTGCTCCCCACCACCATGGCCACGAGCAGGGCCTGTTGCGCATACCACCAGCCATGCACCACTCCTGGTCGGCGCAGGGCATCGATCCAGCGTATGGCGATGAACACACACAGCACATTGGCCAATTGGTAGGTGACCGCTCCGGTGTACCAATAGAAGCCCTCGCTGGCATCGGGGATCAGGTGCAGGTAGAGCAGCAGCCAGGCGAGCGCCCCGGTCACGGACCAGTGCAAAGGCAGGCGCGGCGCGAGCACACGCAGGCATCGTTGGAAGGCCAGGGCGGTGAGCAGGATCAGCACCACGGCAGCCAGGCGATATAGCGGGAGCCCGCAATCCAAGCCGAGCACCAACGGACCACGCAACACCAGCACATTGGAGAAGTAGCGTCCGTTCCATGAGGTATACTCCTGCACCAAGCGTTCGCCCAAGGGAGTGGTCATGCCCACCACGGCGTAGCTCAGGTCATCCGCATAGGGGTGAATGAAGAAGGCGAGCGCCAGGTGGCGTGCCAGGGCGATCCAGAGGATGGCCTGGGCCATGCGGTACGGGAGGCTGGCCTTCATCGGCCCAAAGATGAGCGGAGCACGCTCAAAGACCGATGCGCTCGCTGACGCGGTATCGGTTGCGGTCCTCGCCATTGCGGCTCACGAGGTCGGCCACGAAGCCGGCGGTGAAAAGCTGCACGCCGATCACCATGGCGGTGAGCGCCACGAAGAACAAGCCTGAGCTGGTGACCCGTGGTGCCGCCACATCCAGCACGAAGCTGTACCAGAGCTTCTCGCCGACCACCCACCCCGCGCACAGGAAGCCCACCACGAACATGATGGTGCCCAGACCGCCGAAGAAATGCATGGGTTTCTTTCCGAAACGGAAGATGAAGGTGATGGTGAGCAGATCGAGGAAGCCGTTGATGAAGCGGCTCAGGCCGAACTTGGTGTGGCCGAACCGGCGCGGATGGTGCTTCACCACCTTCTCGCCGATCTTGCGGAACCCCTCCTTCTTGGCGATGAAGGGGATGTAGCGATGCATCTCCCCGAACACCTCGATGTTCTTCACCACCGCTTTGCGGTAGGCCTTGAGCCCACAGTTGAAATCGTGCAGGTACACACCGCTCACCCGGCGGGTGGTCCAGTTGAAGAGCTTGGTGGGAATGGTCTTGGTAAGCGGATCGTACCGCTTCTTCTTCCAGCCGCTCACCAGGTCGAAGCCCTCCTCCCGGATCATGCGGTACAGCTCCGGGATCTCGTCGGGATCATCCTGCAGATCGGCATCCATGGTGATCACCACCTCGCCCTGCGCGGCGATGAACCCCTCGTTGAGCGCGGGGCTCTTGCCGTAGTTGCGACCGAAGCGGATGCCCTTCACCCGAGCATCCTCGTGGGCCAGGCGCTGGATCTCCTCCCAGGAGCCGTCGGAACTTCCATCGTCGATCAGGATCACCTCATAGGCCTTACCCATACCGGAGAGCACCCGGTGCAGCCACGCCACCAAGGGGGGCAGCGATTCGCGCTCGTTCAACAGGGGAACGACGATGGAGATGTCCATGGTGGTGCAAGGATAGTGCATGCGGGAACGCGGCCATGCGGCAGGGCAGGTCGGCCACCTCCTTGGTGGCGGTGGGCACCGGTGCCAAGGGCGCGACCCCGAGCCAAGCCCCCCGCAGCGCTGAGCGGATACGTTGCAACGCGCGGTAGGCGACACGTGAAAGTACGGTCGACCCGTTCGGCACAAGCTCCTTCGACCTATCTTTGTGCCTGGGGCAAGTCCTGTACGACCAGCTCCCGCCGAATCCCCCAGGGCCGGAAGGCAGCAAGGGTAGGCGGTTGAAGCGGTGCGATATGGGTCGCTTGCCCCTCTTTTTTTGCCTATACCGAAGGGTATCTACCTTTCCGGCCATGGGCACTTCCACGAAAGTCATCCTGATCACGGGCGCATCCGGCGGCCTGGGTAAAGCCATCGGACTACGGCTGGCCAAGGCGGGCCACAAGGTGTTCGGCACCAGCCGACAGCCGCAGGTAGGTCACGGCCATGGCGGGTTCCCCCTGTTGCCCATGGACGTTACCGACGATGGATCCGTGCATGCGGCGGTAGCAGAGGTGGTGAGAAGAGCCGGTCGGCTGGACGTGGTGATCAACAACGCCGGGCTGGGCATACAAGGCCCTGCGGAAGACATCACCCCGGAGTTGGCCAACCGGTTGATGGACACGAACGTGACCGGGGCGCATCGTGTTTGCCGAGCGGCGCTTCCACCGATGCGTACCCAGGGCGATGGACTCATCATCAACATCACCAGCGTGGCGGGCAACTTCGGACTTCCGTACCGCAGCTTCTACAGCGCCAGCAAAGCCGCCTTGGAGCGGTACACCGAAGCCTTGAGCACGGAGGTGGCCCGGTTCGGCATCAAGGTGCTCACGGTGCAACCGGGCGAGTTCAACACCAACATCGCCAGTGCACGGCTGCGCCCCGAAGTGATCAGCGAGGCCCATCGACCGGGCTACGAGCGAGCCATGGCCATCCTGGGGGGAAGCATGCACTACAGCCGCGACCCCGATGAACTGGCGGTGGTGGTGGAGCGCATCATCGGTGCGAAACATCCGAAGACCACGTACATCGTAGCACAGGGGCTCCAACGGCTGAGCATCGTCCTGAAGAAGATACTTCCCGGCCGGATGTTCGAGCGCATGGTGCGTAAACACTACGAGTGATCCCGATGGAAGCCTACGACCCGCACAACTGGCTCAAGGCCCTCCTGATACACCGGTCGGACACCTTCCGGAAGCTCTGGCCCTACCTGCTGCTCATCGGACTGTTCACCGCCGGGATACGCTACCTGGAAGTGGAGTACCTGCACCTGAGCGAGACGAGCGACCTGAGCAACCTGCCGGTGATGCACAGCCTGCTGGGTTTCGCGATCAGCATGCTCTTGGTGTTCCGCACCAACACCGCATACGACCGGTGGTGGGAGGGCCGAAGGTTGTGGGGCCAACTGGTGAACGTGAGCCGGAACCTGGCGATCAAGGTGGGAGCGATCTTTCCGCCGGAGCAACAGGCCACCAGGCAGTTCTATGCCCGTTGTATCGGACTTTTCCCGAGTGAATTACAGCGGCACCTCCGTTCGGAACGCACCCGCTTGGCCCTGGATGCGGCCCCCCACCCCGAGTTGGTCGGCCTGGACCGGAACAAACACGTGCCCGGGCAAGTGGTCTCTTTGATGCAACAACGGATCCAACGGCTCTATCACGAGAAGGCGATCACCGGCGACCAGTTGATCACATTGAACACGGAGCTGGTGCAATTCATGGACATCTGCGGAGCCTGCGAACGGATCAAGAACACCCCCATCCCCTACTCGTACAGCAGCTTCCTCAAGAAGTTCATCGTGATCTACGCGTTCACCCTGCCATTCGGATTCGCGTTCTCATTGGGCTACCTGGCCATCCCCGTGGTCATCTTCATCTTCTATGTTCTGGCCAGCTTGGAGCTGATCGCCGAGGAGATCGAGGACCCCTTCGGTACGGACAGCAACGACCTGCCCATGGAACGCTTGGCGGCCATGATCCAGCAGAGCGTGGACGACCTGCTGAATTGATACCGATCCGCACGAAGGACCTGTTCGGGATCCCCTCGAACTCGCCCCGGTCTCAACTTCGCCCATGCTTCGCTACGGATCGTTCACGTAGACACCGCGACGCGATGCTTTGGGGGCTGTACCAGATCGAAAAAAACAGCCTCGGGTTCCTTCGTTCAAGCGACCCCGGACAAGCTCTCACGATCCACGCGATCCTTCTCCGCATGCCTTCGTCGGGACAGGGATCCCATACGCGCCACTGCCCGCCAATACGCCGATCGTATCCGAGCGATGAACGCTCCCAGGTCCTCCTGCAAGGGATCCCGAACCGGGGCTATGGCTTCGCCGACCGCTCCTTCTTCAGGGCGTACCGTACCAGTACCGGGGATCGGCCCTTGCCCTCGCTGCTCAGCCACATGGCGCCATCGGGGGTGAAGGTGATGCCTTCGGCCTTGGGGAGCAACTTGGGATCGAGGAATACCAGGTCCACCAGGCTGCCGCTGCGATCCACCACGAGCAAGGTGCGATCCACCGCGGAGAGCAGGTAATAGTGCCCATTGGTCGGATCCACGGCCACCGAACTGTACCGCAGCTTCAAGGCGGACTTCGCCTTGCCCTTGCCCTTCGTATCCTTCGGCACTTCGATGCCCAGTGCCTCGGCCTCCCGTTCCAATCGGTCCAGGGAAAGGCGCAAGGCCGCTCGTGGCGCCATCGCCGTGGCATGAGGATCGATGGCATGGATCAAGCGTTCGTCCTTACCCGCTTTAGAGCCCTTCTGGAGATCCTTGGGAGAGACCAACACCATGCCCGAGCGATCGTCGTAGCCGAGCCCTTCGATGTTCCGGTTGGGGATGGCCAGTCGGAACGTATCGCGCACCGCCATACCGGAGGCCCGATCGCCGAGGCGGTACACGAGGCCATCGCTGCGCAAGGCGAAGAACTCGTTCCCGACCCTGGTGAGCCCTTCCATATCGGCCGGTCCGGCGAACGCGACACTATCCAGAATGCGCCCGGTTCGGGTGGAGAGGAAATAGATGCTCGCGGACTCATCGTGCACGCAAGCGATGGTCTCGGCATCCACATCGGTGAGGGCGGAGATCTCGTTGAGCTGGCTCGGCAGCTCGAACACCTGTGCGGGGTCCCGCATGTCGTACGGAATGGCTTTGCCAGGCGAGCCCTTCTGGGCCGCAGCACAAGCGGAAACGAGCATGAGGAAGGGCAGCAGTGTGCGCATGGGACAAAGGAAAGGCCGAATGTCCCGACCAGCCACCACCGGAAGCACAGCGGGCACCATGGGAGTCCGGCACCGCCACTTGTGGGTACGAGACCCGGTTGCTTTCTTCGTGGCACACCACCTGCATGGCACAAGACACTTCCCGCCTGGGCGGGATCTTCCCGGGGCGTTCCTGGCTACTGGTCACCGTTGCGGCCTTGGGCTACTTCGTGGACATCTACGACCTGGTGTTGTTCAACGTGGTGAAACGTGAGAGCCTGGAATTCATCCTTGGCGCGGGCCATCCGGACATCAAGGACCGGGGCATCGACTTGTTCAACATCCAGATGTTGGGCATGTTGGTGGGAGGGATCCTCTGGGGCATCTGGGGCGACAAGCGGGGGCGGATCACGGTGCTCTTCGGCAGCATCCTGCTCTATTCGGCGGCCAACATCGTCAATGCCTTCACCTTCGACCTCACCACCTACGCCATCGTGCGCTTCTTGGCGGGTGTCGGCCTGGCCGGTGAATTGGGCGCGGGCATCACCCTGATCACCGAAACGCTGCCCCGCGATAAACGCGGATACGGCACCTTGGTGATGG
>SSGN01000087.1 GCA_008016945.1 Flavobacteriales bacterium | reverse complement strand
TTCCTACCCAAGCCTTGTCCCGGTCCAAACTGCGAGTTCGCCAAATGTAGAGCACCCGTCGAGCCATTGTCAAACTTGTCGACAAAATTTATTCGTTCGTCGAAGTTCAGCTCGCCTCCAACCCTTCCTTACCTCGGCACCACGATCCCTGGACAGGTCCGTTGGTCTTCATTTCCCTTGGCGCGACCCACCCCATGCCCTCCGAAGTGCTTCGTTGAAGAATAAGACGAGGAATAGGCTATTGGTCACCACATACCGGCGCCAAAGCCTCCGAGGCTCCAGCCAAAGGCGGTAGAGCCACTCGAGCGAAAGGTCGCGCATCCATTTCGGCGCCCGCTTGTCGATCCCGGCATACAGCAGGAACGCCCCCCCGATCCCCAACATGACCCCGTTCACCTTCCCTTTCATGGTCGCCATCCAGCGCTCTTGCTTGGGACAGCCCAGGGAGACCAGGACGATGTGGGCCCCTGATCCGTTGATCCGTTGGGCATCGCCGGCGAGATCCATCTGATCCACGGGCCTGAAGGGCGGCGACCATCGCCCCACGATGCGCAGGCTGGGCAGCTCGCGCGCAGCCCGGTCCACGATCCGCTGTTGCACCTCGTCGGACGAGCCGTAGAGGTACACCCCGAGCCCACGGCGCGCGGCCTCCTCCAACAAGGCCGGCATCAGATCATTGCCCGCCACCCGCTCTTGCGGCACCCGATGGAACCACTGCAAGGCCTTGAGCACCGGCATGCCATCGGCCGTGGCCAGGTCAGCACCGTTCACCACCTGCGCGAACCCCGGCTCGCGCGCCTCCACCGTCATGTGGGCGTTCACGCAACAGACATACGAGGAGGTATGCGCCTGCCCCAGATCGCAGATGACCTTGACCTGGTCCGCGAAGCTGCCCACGGTGATATCCACCGTGAGCACGGGAAGTTTGGGAAGCGACACGGGGCTATGGTGTGGTTCGGTTCGGTCCACGACGGAGCGCGATGGGCTGGCGAGTGCGGCGTTCATGTGCTTTCGACCGCTTGAGAAAGGGACACGAGCTCCCGTTCCATGTTGCGGTGAAAGGCTTTTAACGTGAAATCCTGCTCAAAGATGCGCCGCCCCTCCAGCCCCATGGTCCTGCGGAGCTCCGGATCGCGAAGGGCGAGCAGCCTATCGGCCACCGCGCGCGGTCGGCGAACGGGTACGAGGAAGCCGTTCCGCCCGTCGGTGACCACGGATGGGATACCGCGCCACACGGTGCTAACGACCGGTTTGGCGAACTGCATGGCCTCCAACAGCACCAATCCGAAGGTCTCCGCCTCGTAGTGGGAAGGGAAGCAGAAGATGTCGCACGCGGCGAACCGCTGGAACTTCTCCTGGCCACTGAGCACCCCGATGAACCGTACACGGTCCGACAGGCCATGTTGCCGCACGAAGCCTTCGCACTGGTCGCGGAAGGCATCACTGCTCCACTTGCCCATCATGTCCAGGTTCGCGTTCAACCCTTCGGAAACCGCGAGCCGGAAGGCCTCCAACGCCACCAGCACGCCTTTGCCTTCGGTCATCACCCCGGTGAACAGGATGTTCAAGGGCGCACCGGGTGCTGCCGTGACCTCGGGTACCGTACCGCGCATATCCTCCACCCCATTGGGCACCACCACGTTGCGTATGGCGCCGAAAGCCGCCCCGTCGTCGGGGTTCTGTGGTGCCGTACGGATGGCGAGGTCCGGCCTGCGATAAGCCCACCGGAAAAGTGGCCGAAGCGGACCTGGAAGCCGTTCGGCGATGCCAGAGACGCCCCCGGCGTGGAAATGGAACACCGTGCGCTTGAACGACCAGCGGGTGGCGATCAGGAACACGATATCGCGCAGAACGGGCACCATGGCCGGGCCGCTGGGCGGGTAATACAATACGGTGGTCCCATGCCGGGCACGGGCCCACCACACCTGCAGGATGGTGGTGAAGAGGATCCACACCTTCCGGAAGGCGAACCGGCCCACACTGCCGATATCGTCGGAGTAGGCAAGACGAACATGGTAAAGCCGGACCTGGTCGGAGCGCAGCTCGAGCAAGCGCGCGATCATGATGGCCTGCCCATGGTGCGGAGGGGGCGTCTGGCCAACGACGAGTACGCGGATCGGGGAGCGTGTGGCTAACTCTGGCACCGTCCAAAAGTATCGGGGACAACGACCCGATCGGGGGGTGGCCCAGCCGGGTTTCAACAGGAACGGGTGGAACCCCAGCCCCTGGAGGTCGGTGCCGGTCGATGGCAGGATGCCATTCGTCGGATCAACGCAACCGATGCATGCCGTACCGGGTTGAACGGAGCAGAACCTCGTGCCCATGCGCCCTCTCTCCTACGCCATTCTGCTCGCCACCGTCTTCCTTGCCAGTCCTATCGGCGCCACCACGTACTACCTCTCCCCCAGTGGCAGCGACTCCAACAACGGCACCAGCGCGGCCACGGCTTGGCGCACCATAGGCCGCCTGCAACAGGTGAACGGTGCGCTCCAGCCCGGCGACCAGGTCCTCTTCGAACGCGGCGGCACCTATCCAGGGCACTTCACCATCAACAGCAACGGCTCCGCCAGCCAGCCTATCGTGATCGGAAGCTATGGCTCCGGGGCCCTACCCGTGATCTCCGGTGCTGTACACGTGTCCGGCTGGACCTTGCACCAAGGGAACATTTGGAAGGCGAACGTGGCACAAGGGGTGAAGTACGTGCACATGGGCACGGAATTGATGACGTTGGCCCGCTTCCCGAACACCGGCTGGCTCCGCGTGAACAGCGCAAGCACCACACAGCTCACCAGCAGTGGCATCACCCAGGCCAACGGACATTGGAACGGCGCCGAGCTCGTCCTGCGCAGCACCAACTGGTGCTACGAGAACGCCGTGGTCAGCGGCCACACGGGTACCAGCATCCAGTTCCCGGCCATCGTGTACAACCCGGGCAACTACGGGTGGGGCTTCTTCCTCCAGAACAGACTCAGCGAACTCGACAGCCCCGGTGAGTGGTACCACGATGCCGCCACCGGCACCCTCTACTTCCATGCGCCGAACAATGCCGACCCGAACTCCCTCCAGGTGCTGGCCTCGGTGTACGAGAACGGGGTGGAAGTGGGCTGGCAACGCCAGTACATCACCATCCGCGACCTCGCATTCCGGCACCACAAGCACGCCGGGGTTTACAACACCGGCTCCAACGTCACCGTAACGGCTTGCTCCTTCGACCGCTCCTATTTCGGTATCCGGAGCTATGGCAACAACGGTTCGTACACGAACAACAACATCCATCACACCTATGCTTCCGGCATGGGCCTGTTGGACAACAACTCCACGGTGGAGAACAACGTGGTGGAGGACATCGCCCTACGTCCCGGAATGGGGGAATCGTTCTGGGGCTACTACGGGATGTATGTCTCGGGCAACGGCAATGTGGTACGGGGTAATCAGATCACGCGCACCGGCAATTCCGGCCTCTTCCTCGGCGGCAACCCCTTGGTGGAGAAGAACCGGATCTCCCACGCCTTGATGACCGTGAACGATGGAGGCGGCATCTACTGGGATAGTGCCGATGGTGCCGTGATCCAGGACAACATCATCTCCGACGTGGGAGGTAACATGGAGAGCGTGGCGGCCGACTACTTCATCAACGCCCAGATCGGCATGGGCATCTACTTCGGCAACTCGGTGACCAAGAACATCATCGTGCGCCGCAACACCGTGTTCGACTGCAGCACGGCTGGCATCCATGTGGATCACACCAAGGTGTCCACCAACCTCGAGGTCCGGGACAACGTGCTTTACGGGAACGACATCCAGTTGAGCATCACGGACCAGAGCAATGTGAACGGCCCGAACGCCGCACCACCCTACCACGTGCCCAACTACAACGATGTGTACAGCGGCAACATCCTGTACTGCCTCTCCAAGGAACAGCGCTGTGTGCAACAGTACCATGTGCATGGCACCAACCTGGTCGACTTCGGCACCTTCACCAACAACCGCTACTTCAACCCGTACGAGGAATTGAGCATCAAGGTGATCAACACCCAGGGGGGCTATGTGAAGAACTACACCTTGGAGCGTTGGCGCGCAGAGCGCAACGAGGAGGCCGGAAGTACGCGCTACCCGAACCTGGAGAACGCCCAGGAGGTGGTGGAACGGACCAGCGCCAACCTGATCAGCAACGGCACCTTCGACTACAACACCAGTGGCTGGAGCGGATGGCCCACCCAAGGGCAGATCCAGCACCAACCCGGCTCCCTCGACAACGGTGCCGCGAAGGTGACCTACGGCTCCAATGCCGGATCGCCGGAATTCTACCTGCGCACGGACAACATGATGACCGTGCAGAGCGGCAGCTGGTATGAGCTCAAGTTCAGCATCCAGAGCACGGCCCATGGCACCGTACGCGCCGACCTGAAAGGCCAGTCCCAGGCCGCGACCCCGAACTCCATCTACGCCCGCTACATCCCCTTCGACACCCAGCGGCGCGATGTCACCCTCCTGTTCCAGAGCAGCCTGAGCGAGCCCAGCATGATGATCCTCGCCAATCATTTCAACGAGCCCAGCTACCTCCTGGACAACGTGGAGCTGTACAGGGCCACCGTGCAGAACGTGGATCCCCGCACGCGCCATGTGCTCTTCACCAACCCCACGAACAGCGCGGCCGAGTTCCCCCTCACGGGTTGCTGGCGCGATGTGAACGGTGGTATCCACAGTGAGGCCATCTCCCTGGGAGCATTCGGCTCCATCGTTCTGGCTAAGGAGGATGGACCCCTCTGCGGCCTATCCACCGCGGTGGAAGAGGGCGCAACCACAGCAGCGGAACAGGACGTGCGTCTGTTCCCCAACCCCTTGTCACAAGGCCAGTCCCTCTTCCTCTCCCAAGCGATGCGCACGGAGGTGGAAGTGGAGCTTTTCGACGCCAGCGGCCGCCGCGTGCACCTGGCACGGATGGCCACCGGTGCCACCGAGGTGCCACTGCCCACCGACCTGCGAAGCGGACACTACACGGTGGTTCTGCACAGCGCCACCATCAGGCAGCATCACCGCCTGGTGTTGCGGTAGGCTCTGGCGCCAAGAGGCCTCCGTCCAAGGCACGTGGCTTCCGGGTGATGTGCTTGGGATCCATCACCACCATGGCGAACACACAGAGCAGCAGCGCATTGCCGAAATCGTTGCCGTAACACACGATATCGATCTGGAGGATGAACAGCATGTACACCACCAGGGCGAACAGCGGCGCTTCCAACGCCCCCTCACGATAACGCTTCCGGAAGTACTGGAAGGTGAACCAAACCACCACCAGCAACAACGCATAGCCCACGACACCCTGGTTGATCAGGGTCTGCATGAAGGTGCTGTGCATGTGAACGTTCTGTACGTCCTTCACATTGAAGACGACGGCAATGTGATCCCAGCCCTTGAGGTGGATCTGCCCCTGGTAGCCATGGCCCAGGAGCAGTCCGTGGCGGTCCTTCTCCAGCCAGTTCCACCCCACATCCCAAACCGTGGTGCGGTTGTTGAAGGTGGTGACATCCTCCTTGTTCACCCGCGATACGATGGCCTGCATGAACGGCAGGGTGAGGATGGTGTAGACCAGCAGTGCGAAGTTGGTGAGGAGGCTCATGGTGAAGAGCGACAGCGGGAACATCAGCTTTGCACGGCCGACCATACGGAACATGAAGAGCCCCATGAGCAGGATGAAGGTCATGAACGATAGACGGCTGTTCACCTTCAGCATGAGCACCATGTTCACCAGGAAGAACACGAGCAAGCCCAGGAACCTCACCGGGCGTTTCACGGGATCCTTCATGTAGAACAGCAGCATGAGGTTGATCATGGCCAGCATGTGGGCGGCATCGTAGATCCCCAGCACGAATGGCAGGTTGAGACGACCATCGATGTGATGCAACACGTTGCGCATGCCCACCGCCACGCCCAGCAGGTTGATGCCCAGGAACAAGCACAGGCTGATGAGCACCATGCGTGCGAAATCGAAATCGGGTTGATCCCGGTTGCGTATGTGCACGATGATGGCGGCATGGAACGGTGCCAGGAACATGATGGTGTACGCCACGGTATTCGCCATGGTAGCTCCTGGGAAATGCTCGCCAAGGGCCTTCCACATCGACGCTATGAGCGAGATCAGGAAAAGGAGACCCCACCAGTATTTGGCGGTGACCATGCTACGAACGCTGCGCTGCGCGATGAGGTCGAAGACATGGATGAAGATGATGGCCAGGAAGCCGGCCACTGCCACTACGGTACCTTGCGAAATGCTCGACTTATACCCTACATACATGCCGATCCCATAGATCGGGAACGAGAGCAGGAAGAGGGCGTTGATGAGCTTGCGCTTGGACAGCAGCACGGAGATGCGGTTAAGACGACCTCACAAAGATGCGGCTTCGTCCTTTCCGATGGGCGGCCTTCGGAGGAAGATCACCCCCCGAGCTTCTTCTGCAGCTTCGAGAGGAATGGAGTGATCGCCTCGTCCACTTGGCGGGGCAGCAGGCTCTTCACCGTTGATTTCACCCGTCTGAAAAGCGGCGGACGGATGAACGTATTGAAGTACACCAGGTCGCGGAGTTCGTCCACCACCACTTCCGTAGGGTGCACCAACGGGAAGGGCGTGTCGCAGGCGTTGTCCACATTCCGCGGATCGAAGCCTTGGACGGTGTTGGTGCCCGTACCCTCGAAACCGATGTTGCGCACCAGGTTGTACTCCGGGATGATGGTGATGCCTTTGTGCAGGATACGCGCGAAATCGTGCTGGAAATCCCAGGTCTTGATGGCCCCGCTCCATGTGGCCTCGAAGAGGGCCTGGGCTTCGCGGCGTTCGGCGCGGCTCAGGAAGAAGGCGTTCCACTCCGGGGTGTCCTTAACCTTGGGCCAGGCCTGCATATCACCATCATAACGCTCCCAGGAACGCCTCCAGCCCGCCCACCCCCAGGGTGCACCATAGCCATGCTGCGAGAAATAGTAGGAGCCTTCGGGCCTGGCCAGCGGGTCGGCCATCAGATTGTTGCCCAGGATCCACCAGATACGCTGGTCGTTCCGGTAGCGCTCCAGCAACTCCTCGCAGAACCAGAAGAAACTCAGCACCGGCGCGGTATCGTCCTCCAACACGATCCCTTCGGTCTCGTTGCTGAAGAACCAGTCCATGTTCCCGATCATGGCCTTCTTCAGCCCCTGGTTGGTCTCGGCGAAACGGGTATGCACCTCGCACGGCCAATCCACGTGATCCACCAGGCTGCGGACCTTGTCGGTACGCACCTTCTCCTCCGCGTTGCGCGGTCCGTCGCAAGCGAAATAGAGCCTGGGGGGCCTGGCCGCACGAATGGACTCCATCACCCGCGAGGCGGTGTCGTACCGGCTGAACGCCGTGAGCAGGACCGCGGTCCGCAACGGAGCTGTTGGGGTGAACTCGCTCATGATCGCACCAATTCCATCATTTCGCCGCCCGCAATTTCCAGAACGTCAACATACCGTTCATCATCAAGCGGAAGTTGATACGTGTGCGCGCCGTAAAAAGATCCACCACGAATATGCTCACGAAGAAGGAAATGGCCGATGCCCAGATCGCCCCACGCGCGCCCAGCCACGGGATCAACCAGGCGTTGAGGCTGATGTTGATCACCGCGCCAAGCACCGAGGTGATCAGCGAGAACTTGAACAGGCTCTCATTGGTGATGAAACTCCCCTTGGCCACACCCATGTACGAGAACACCAGGCGGAAGGCGAAGAGCGCGAGCAACCGACCGGCCTCGCGGAACTCCTCCCCGTAGAGCAACACGATGCCCCACTCGGAAAGGAAGTACATCGGGATGGCGGTGACCAGGAACATCGCGAACATCAACCGATACTGGTTGGTGAGCCGTTCGTGGTACAGGGAGACATCCACTATCCGGGCCTTGGCGATGGCCGGCGCCACCGCCAATTGCACGATGAGCGGCATGAAGGCGATGGCCTCCAACATCTTCACCGCGATGGAATACTGGCCCAGCTCGATGTTCGCGAAGGTCTCACCAAGCCTGCTGCTGAGCAGGTCCTTGATCATCACCTGGTCGATCTTCAGCTGGGCCTGTAGGGCGAAGCCATAGAGGAGCATCGGCCAGCTTTGGTCGAGGATGTAGCGCACCATGCGCCAGCGGGGCTTCCAACTGCGGAGGCGAAGGCCATTGCGTTGATAGACCCAGACGAAACCCAGCGTGTAGGTGAGCGTTTCGGCGAAGTAGCCCCAAGCGAACCAGATCAGCGGTGCTTGGTACCAGACCAACAGCAGTTTGTACCCCGATGAGATCAGGGTGCTGGCGATGTTGACCTTGGCGGCCACGTTGCCCCGGACCTGGGCCATGAAATAGTAGTCGATCACCGTGCTCCATTTCAGCAACTCGGCCGACGCCGTGATCATGACCAACAGCACGGTGAACGCGTCCATGCCCTTCACCAGGACATAGATGAAGAGCCCTACGTTGAGCGCGATGCCTCCAGCGAGTTTGATCGCGAAGGTGCTTCCGAGCAGCTCGTCCTTTCGCTCGGGATGCCGCACCAAGTCGCGCGCAACGATCTCGTTGGCACCCAATGAGGTGAGCACCATGGCGATGCTGACGATGGCCAGCGCATAGTTGAGCTGGCCGATACGCTCCACGCCAAGATACCGGCTAACGATGATCGTGGTGGCCAGGATCAGCCCCATGCGCACCACGCGGTCCACGAACAACCAGGAGAAGTTGTTCAGGTATTTCCGGAATCCCGCCGACTGGGTCATTGGTGCCCTCCCGCCTACTTCGTGTAGTAGCCGTAGCCCTCATCGTTCCGGCTACGCACATCATTGAGGACCAGGTCAACGTTGGTCACCTTCTTCTGGTCGACCATCTCGTTGATCATACGCAGGGCGCTACGGCCGGTCTTACCCTCGCGCACCACGTACAGGGTAACATCCACCAACTGCATCAAGAGCACGTATTCGCTCACCAGCCCCAGCGGTGATGCGTCGATCACCACCTGGTCGTACCGTCCCCGCACCGCCGTGATGAGTTCGGCCATCTTCGGGCTTTCCGCCAGATCCAGCGGGTTCGGCGGGATCGGCCCCGCGGTGATCACGTCCAGCCCTGGCACATCGGTGCGGCCGATGAGCTTGTCCAGCGTGGTCTCGCCGATGAGCCAGGTGGAAAGTCCAGGGCCTTCGGCCAACTCCAGCATACGCGCCACGTTGGGCCGCCGCATGTCGGCATCGATCAGCAGCACCCGTTTGCCGGCCTGTGCCATCACGGTGGCCAGGTTCACGGCGCAGAAGGTCTTGCCCTCGCCGCTCGATGAGGAGGTGAATCCGATCACCTGCCGCGCGGAGTTCGCGTTCAGGTAATGCAGGTTGACCCGTGCCGTACGGAACGATTCGGCGAGCAAGGACTTGGGCTCATCCGCGGTGATCCGCTTGCGCTTGCTGGCGGGGATCACGGCGAGCACAGGCAGGCGGCTCAGGCGCTTGAGTTCTTCCACATTGTCGATCCGGTCCCGGACCAGATCGCGCAGGAAGATGAACCCCACAGGGAGGAAGAGCCCCAGGAAGAACGCCAGTCCAAGCACTTTGCTCTTGCTGGGCGACACGTGTTTGAAGCCCAGCATGCGGGCCGTGTCCACCACGGACTTGTCGACCTGGTCGCTGGCGATGGCGATGCCGGCCTCGGCACGCTTCTCCATCAGGTAGTTGTACAGGTTGTCGCTCAGCTTGAACTTCCGTTCGATGTTCACCAGCTGGCGCTCGTTCTCCGGCAGCTGGCTGTACTGGAAGTTCGTACGGCCCAGGCGTCGATTCACCTCGGCCAAACTGATGTCCGCCTGCTCCACCAGGCTCTCGGCGGTCTGTGCCAAGGAGCTCTTCAGGTTGTTGAGCTTGCGCTCCATGGCGATCACCGTGGGGTTGCTCCGTGCACCGGTGCTCAGGTTCTGCGCGGCCAGGTCGGCGGAAAGCTTGGTGATCTCGATCACCAGGTTGTTCAGCACCGGGTCGTCGATCCCCGACGAGGAGGGGGCCGGTACGTTGCGCAGGTCCGACGAGGAGCGGATCTTGCTCAGGACCGACGAGCAGTAGTTCCGGCGCTTCAGGATGTTGGAGCGCTCATCTTCCAGGCGGCTCCGTTCCTGGAACAGGGCATCCTGGGTGCTCGCCGTGTTGATCATGCCTCCGCTCACACCACGGAACTGCTCCATGCTGTTCTCCACCTTCTGCAACGAATCGGAAACCGTACCGATCTGCTTGTCGATGAAGTCGATGGTCTTACGCCCCTTCTGCTGCTGCTTGTCCAACTCGTAGTCGATGTAGGTCTCCATCAACTTGTTGAGGAACGCCTGCCCCTTCTCCACCACCTCCACCTGGATGCTGAGGTTGACCACGTTGCTTTCGTCGCTCAACGGCACGGCCATGGTCATGGCCCGGTACACCCGTACCAGGTCCTTAAGGCTATAGATCTCGAAATGGTACTTCGTGTTCTTGTCGTACATGCGATCCTCCGGGAACTTGATCCGGAAGCTCAGGCGGTCGCCCACGAACATGGAATCCATCGGCACCACCTGGTCCACTTCGTACTTCTCGATCAACTCCGGCAGCACCTCCTGGGTCTTCACGTTATACAGTCGCACGTTCTTGCCCTGGG
Organism: Flavobacteriales bacterium; assembly: GCA_008016945.1. Next base: position 6,959 of record SSGN01000087.1, on the reverse strand, counting down.
CTTTCACACGGTAGGTCCGTGCCGCGCGGTCCACCTCCACCTCGATGGGGACATCGATCACCTGGATGGCCATGCTGTCCAGCTTCACGAAGAAGGGCGGGTAGGCGTACTGCTCCTGTTTGAGGAAGTACTTGGTGGCGTAGTAGCTGATCCCGAAATCCAGCCGCTGGAGCGTACTGGTCATGATCTTGTTGGAGGTGAGCACGGCCAGGTTATCCTCCAGGTCCACGCTGTTGCTGAGGTAGGAAGTGCCCTTGATGAACTCGGAGTTCTCGCTGAACCCGGTGCGCTTCTTGTTGCCCAGGAGCATGACCGCCCCCACATCGAACTTCTTCGGCGTGGTCTTCACGTAGGCGATCGCCACGGCCAGCGCCAGGGGCACGGTGATCAGGAACCACCACCACCGGGATCGGATCTTCCCGAATATCGCACGCAGGTCGATGGTGTCCGCGGAAGGAGCGACGTTCATCACTTGGCGTTGTTGATGGCGGTGTACAACAAGGCCGCCGCCGTGGTGGCTCCCACCAGGATGGTGACGAGTTCCAGGTTCAGCCTGCCCGGCCGGGCGCGAAGAGCGGGCACGTACACGATGTCGTTGGGCAAGAGGTAGTAGTACTCGGAGCTCAACACCTGCGTGTCGGAGAGGTCCACGTACAAGGCCTGTACCCCACGCTCGCTTTGCCGCATCAGGGTCACGTGCGATTTATCGGCGAACTCGTTCGGCCCACCCGCCATGGCCAAGGCGTCGAGGATGGTGATCTGGTTGTTGTACACTTGATAGGATCCCGCGCGGCTCACTTCGCCCAACACGCTCAACCGCCAGTTCACCATCTTCAGGATCACCGTGGCATTGGTGAAGAATTCGTTGATCTTGCGCTGGACCAGCTCCTGTGCCTCGCCGATGGTGAGCCCTTGCACCTTGATCTTGCCAACGGTGGGGAGTTGCACCTGCCCGTTCTTATCCACCGAATAGCCGTTCACGTACATGGCCGCATCGGTCACGATGCTCCCGTTCGCCTGGCTTTCCACGTTGAAGAACCGACTGGTGGCATCGTCCAACCCCATCACCCGGATGGAGAGCACGTCGTTCACCTGAAGGCGGTACTCGAACTTGCGGTTCTCGAAGAGCTTGCTGGAGCCATTGCTCAGCGAAGGGTCGTTCAGGTAGTTGATGGTCTTACTCCCGATGCAGCCTCCGAGGGTCAGCATCACCAGCCCCGCGACCAGGACTCCTGCGTTCCGTATGCGCATGCGTAGTTTGTTATGCCCGTCCCCCACCCGTTGCGCCGCCCATCCTTGCGATGGATGATGCGCCGCCAAGATCCGCCTTGGGCTGAGGACAACGCCAAAGATACGTGGGGAAGGCTGGCACGGTTACCGGCAGGGCTGAAAGTTCGGGGGCTGCCGCACCCCCGTTCCGCCGGGGATCCGGAACCTTGGCCCCACCAGACCGACCGGGTGTGCACACATTTCCGGGCGTTCCTGCCCTACTCCACCACCACCTTGCTTCCCGCCAACCAACGCACCTCATCACGCAGGTGCAAGAAATACAGGCCCGCTGGCAACCCGGCCACATCCACTTGGCCGCGCAGTTCCGTGGTATTAGTGCCCACGCGCTGCCGCAGCACCTCACGGCCCTGCGCATCCAGCACCACGGCCTGCACTGCGCCATCCAACCGGTAGCTTTCCGGTAGGTGCAGTGTTATCTGCACCTGCCCATTAGCCGGGTTGGGGCTTATGCGCAGGCTCTGCTGCAAACCCAACTCATGGTCCTGCACCCCCACCGTATGGCAACCGGGTACCAAGCAGCCGTATTCATCCAACTTCAGCAGCCAGTTGCTTTGCATGTGGGGCAGGGAGTCGGTATAGCCCTGCTTGGTCATGCCGCACATCACCAAGCCGCCATCGCTGGTGCTGCGGGCGGAGTACATGAAGCTCTCGGCAGCTTGCGACCCATAGTACCAATACCGGCGCATCCAGAGCGGATCCAAGTTCTCATCCAATTCCCACAACAACATGACACCAGCGGGATCCACACCGTACTGGAACGTGCTTCCCATCAGCCAATAGTGGTTCTGCTCCTTCGGTAGAATGAACTTTGCCATGGAATAACGGCTGAATTCATAATCCCTCCGTGACACCAAACCTCCCCCTGTGGTGTATACATAGAGCGATGCCCATTGGTCATAGGCGCTCCAAGCAGGGTCAGGATTATAACTGCCTGGCACAAGTATGTCTCCGGTATCATGAACCAAAGCGCGCTCCCCAGTTGCCGTCAACGTGTGCCCTCCGTGGTATCGCGTCCACTGCGCAATTCCCGAACTATCGGTCTGGATCACCACAGCGCTATTTAATTGCTCACTCCGCGCCCCACATAGAATGAAGCCACCGTTACTCAAAGGAGTAGCGAAATATATCGATTTCGTTCCCAAATAGAGCCGCTCCCAAAGGATGGCACCACTGCTATCCAGCCGTGTGATGCAACCGGTATTGATCGGGTCGCTGCACCAGCCGCAGTGCAGGAAACCACCATCGGGCAGGGCCACCAATTGGCGCCCACCATGGTTGCCTTCGGTTGATGCACTATCCGACTTGAAGAACCGCGTGCGTATGGTATCACCTTCGGCATCGAACCAATACAAGTAGCTTGAGCCTGGTATGCTACTCCCGAATTCCTCAATGGAGGCTACGTATCGGTTGCCTGGTATCTCCGTGATAGGATCGATGTATCCAATGGACACATCGAATTCCCGACGATGCTCCTTCAGCCAAAGGAAATTCCCTTCCAAGTCGTATTTGACGATATGGACGCCACTGGAGGTGCTGTCCAACGACCATCCACGGCTGAACACGAGGTAGCCATCGGGCTGCTCGAAAACAGAAACCGCACCGTTATAGGACAGTGTACTGGGATGGTGCTGCACCACATTGAACGTGGTCTGCGCGGCGGTCTGTATCGGCAGACCGAACAACACCAACAAGTAGATCAGAGCATACTGGGAGGAGTACCTCATGGGTTGGAAAGTTAGTGAAATGATGGCCGGGCCGGAAGCAGAACACTTCCGGCCCGGCCTTGTCATCAACGTTGCAGCGTGAGCTTCGCGGCTCCGAGCTTCATGTCACCTACAAGCAGTTCGATCACGTACAGGCCATTCGCCAAGCCGCTCAGGTCCATTTCCAGCAGTTGTTGGTTGGCCGCAAGCGGCAAGGTCCGCACCAAGCGGCCACTGGGGTCGGTAACGTGCAGCCGGGCCGGTTCGTCGATCTCCATGCCGACCACCACCATGCTATGCCCTGCGGTCGGGTTCGGGTGGGCTTGCAGCAGGGGAACCTCCACTACATTGCTGCGCCTCTGCGGGCTGGCGGCGAACAGCCGCTTGGTGGCACCCGGCAGGTAGGCCAAAGGCAGGTCCTCGTTACTCCCGCACCACCTTCCCGCCAGCCAGCCATTTGCTGGCATCACGCAGGTGCAAGAAATACAGGCCCGCTGGCAACCCGGCCACATCCACCTGGCCGCGCAGTTCCGTGGTATTGGTGCCCACGTGCTGCCGCAGCACCTCCCTGCCCTGTGCATCCAGCACCACGGCCTGTACTGCGCCATCCAACCGGTAGCTTTCCGGTAGGTGCAGTGTTATCTGCACCTGCCCATTAGCCGGGTTGGGGCTTATGCGCAGGCTCTGCTGCAAACCCAGTTCATGGCCCTGCACCCCCAGCGTGTGGCAGCCGGGTACCAAGCAACCGTACGCATCCAACTTCAGCAGCCAGTTGCTCTGCATGTGGGGCAGGGAGTCGGTATAGCCCTGCTTGGTCATGCCGCACATCACCAAGCCGCCATCGCTGGTGCTGCGGACGGAGTACACGAAGCTCTCGGCAGCTTGCGACCCATAGTACCAATAGCGGCGCATCCAGAGCGGATCCAAGCTCTCATCCAACTCCCATAGCAGCATGACAGCAGCGGGGTTCACACCGTACTGGAAGGTGCTTCCTACAAGCCAAGTATGCCCGCTCCCTTTATCAAGCGCGTGCACCCCGAGAGGTTGCAGAAGGATCCGCGAACACCCGGCGGGGCCAATTCCCCGGAAGATCAGAACGAAGCCCGCAACACGACACCGATGAACAGGAAGGAGCTGAATCTGTCCCGGAACGGTCAACAAAGGGGGCGCAAGCGACAACGAAAAACCCCGGAAACCTTTGCTATTGCTAAGGTTCCGGGGTTCCGCCAGTAGCCCGTAGGGGAATCGAACCCCTGTTTCATCCGTGAAAGGGACGCGTCCTAACCCCTAGACGAACGGGCCACGATGTCAACTCATCCACCGCCAACAAGGCCGGTTCAGGTGAACGAGGGCGCAAATGTATACAGTTCGGCGAAATTCCAAACAACTTTCAATGAGGTTCGTCGCTATCGGCCTGAAAACGGAAGCCCAGACGTTTTCCCGTGCTGATGTGCACATTGGCGTTGAGCTCGTTCATCTCGCTCACGGTGACCTGTTGCACCTGATCGTAAGGGGGGGCCAGCAGGTCGAACTCCAACACGTAGTTCACCAGGGAGTGAAGCACTTCCTTGAGCCGCACGGGGTCCATGCGATCATTGGCCAGGTCGTTGTACAAGAAGCCCATCTGGCGCTTGCCCTGCACCATGAAGTGATGGTCCTTGTTAAGGAGGAGCCGCGCCACGAGGTAGCCCAGGTCGCGCTCCCGATTGAATTTGAACGAATCGGTGAGGAAGTTGTACACGTTGATCACCCCGAAGTAGCCACGCATCTCGTCATCGGCCAGGTAACTGGTCTTCCACAGGCTATGGCTCTGGTCGATCCGGAACACATTGGTATGCATGTGGAAGATGAGCGAATCGCCGGCCACCCGCAACTCGCAGGCCAACGCCCCCTTGTCGGTGAAGGAGACCACCAATCGAGGGTCCTTTCCGGTCACCGCCTGTTCCAGGTCCGCCGCGATCTCGGCCAAGGCCTCCTTGCACTGGGCGAACAGCGCGGTGGTGGCCATGAAGACGTCCTGCTTCATGGCCGATTTGGCCAGCATGGTCCGTACGATCAGGTCGCGTGGCGATGGGGTGTCGCTGCTGCTGTGTCCCATCAGTAGGCCCTGGCGAAGATGACACGTTGTGCGCTGGGGGCCCCGGTGACCATGCAGCGGCCCGGGGTACGGTCGCCATCCAGGGGAATGCAGCGGATGGTGGCCTTGGTCTCGTTCTTCACCTTCTCTTCGGTCTCGGGAGTGCCATCCCAATGGGCCAGGATGAAGCCGCCTTCTTCGATGGCCGCCTTGAATTCGTCGTAGGTGTCCACCGCGCGGGTGTACCGCTCGCGCAAGGCCAGCGCCTTCTGATAAAGGTTGGACTGAATGGCCTCCAGCAGGTGCTGCACCTTGTCGGCCAGGTCAGCGACCTGCATCACCTGCTTCTCCAAGGTATCGCGGCGGGCCACCTCCACGGTGCCGTTCTCCATATCGCGCGGGCCAATGGCGATGCGCACCGGATAGCCCTTGAACTCGTATTCAGCGAACTTCCAGCCGGGTTTCTTGGTGTCGTCGTCATCGAACTTCACCGTGATGCCTTTCGCGCGCAACTCGGCGAGCACCGGGGCCACGTAAGCGCGGATCGCGTCCAGCTGTTCCGCATTCTTCGCGATGGGCACCACGGCCACCTGCACCGGCGCCAGCTTCGGCGGCAGCACCAGCCCATGATCGTCGCTGTGGGTCATGATCAGGGCGCCCATCAACCGGGTGCTCACGCCCCAGCTGGTGGCCCAGACATGCTCCTGCTTGTTCTCCTTGTTGGTGAAGAGCACATCGAAGGCCTTGGCGAAGTTCTGGCCCAGGAAATGGCTGGTGCCCGCTTGCAGGGCCTTGCCATCCTGCATCATGGCTTCGATGCAATAGGTCTCCTCGGCTCCGGCGAAGCGTTCGCTGGCGGTCTTGATGCCCTTGATCACGGGCATGGCGAGCCACTCCTCGGCGAAGGCGCGGTACACCTCCAACATGCGTTCGGTCTCCTCGATCGCTTCCTGCTTGGTGGCGTGTGCCGTATGACCTTCCTGCCACAGGAACTCGGCGGTGCGCAGGAACAGGCGGGTGCGCATCTCCCAGCGCACCACGTTGGCCCACTGGTTGATGAGCAGCGGCAGGTCGCGGTAGCTCTTCACCCAACCCCGGTAGGTGTTCCAGATGATGGTCTCGCTGGTGGGCCGCACGATCAACTCCTCTTCCAGCTTCGCGTCCGGATCCACCACCACGCCGTGCTCGGGGTCGCTCTTCAGCCGGTAGTGGGTGACCACGGCGCACTCCTTGGCGAAGCCCTCCACATGGCTGGCTTCCTTCGCCAAATAGCTCTTGGGAATGAACAAAGGGAAGTAGGCGTTCATGTGGCCCGTGGCCTTGAACATGTCGTCCAGCGCGGATCGCATCTTCTCCCAAACGGCGTACCCATGCGGCTTGATCACCATACAGCCGCGTACATCGCTGTGCTCGGCGAGGTCGGCCTTGAGCACCAGATCGTTGTACCACTTCGCATAGTCGTCCGCCCGCTTCGTCAGAATATCCGCCATGCCCCTTTTGTGGTATTATTTTTGTTCTGAAGTTGAGGCGGCTAAAGTACACAACCCACCGGGGCATCAACGGCTCCGGCTAACACGGCGAAGATCATGATGCAGGCATCTCGCATTCTCCCCGTCCTACTTCCCGCACTGCTTCTCACAGCGTGCGGTTCCATGCAACCCACCGCGCAGGTGGTGGACGACGTGTACTTCCTTCCATCGCAGGCCCCTGTGATGGCCGCTGTCCCAAAGAGCGCGCCAGTGGAGCAACCCGTGCAACCGCCGACGGACGACTACTACGACCCCGGAACTTCGCAAGAGTACTCCACCGATCGGAGCTACTACGACCTCGCCTACAACGATCCGTACTTCTACAATATGGGTCGCTTCGGATTCAACACGGCGCCCATG
>SSGN01000020.1 GCA_008016945.1 Flavobacteriales bacterium | reverse complement strand
CGCCCTGCGGATCGTTGAAGGTGCCCATGCCCAGCCCGGCCACGGCGAGGCGCACCGTGCGGTCGATATCCACCGTGGCGATACCCAGCATGCTGGCCTTGTCGCGGTCTATGCGCACGCGCAGGTCGCTCTTCAGGTTCGCCATCGGGTCGTCCACGTACAAGCTGCCGGGCATGGCCTTCAGCATGGCGGCCACCTCGGCACTGATGCGGCGCAGCGTGTCCAGGTCCTCGCCGAAGATCCGCACCTCCACGGGCGCCAGTTGCGGCGGACCCTGCTCGAAATCCTTCACCTCGATCTGCGCGCCGGGCACCTGCGCGAAGGTGCCGCGAAGACCATCGATCACGCGCAGCTTCTCCTTGGTGCCGGTCTTCGGCCGCAGTTGCACGAACACCTGCGCGAAGTCCGTGCGCTCGTTCTCCGGTTGCACGTTGTAGTACACCTGCGGATTGCCCTTGCCCACGTTGGTGGTGTAGTACTGCACCTCGGGGCGCTGCGCCAACTCATGTTCCACCAAGCGCGACAGGCTGTCGGTATGCGCCAGGTTGCTTTGCAGCGGCGCCACCACGTTCACCATGAACTGCGGCTTCTCCGACGCGGGGAACAGGCTGAAGCCGATCGCCTTCATCAGCCCCAGCGAACCGATGAAGATCACCGTCGCCACTACCAGCGTGGTGCGCGGGTTGCGCAATGAGCGTTCCAGCAGCGGAGCGTACGTGGCGTGGATCGCCTTTTTCAGCCCGCGCAGCACCGCGTTGCCTTCGGCATGTGTGTGCGGCTTCAGCAGGTGGAGGCTGATGAACGGCACGATCGTGAGCGACACGAACATGCTCGACACCACCGCGAAGATCACTGCCAGCGGCAGGCTGCGGATGAACTCGCCACTGCTTTCGGGCATCAGCGCCAGTGGCATGAAGGCGATGCACAACGTCACCGTGCAGCCGATCACCGCCACGCCGATCTCCTTCACCGCGCCCAGCACGGCATCCAGCGGCTTTCGGCCCTCGCGCAGCCACCGCTCGATGTTCTCCACCACCACGATGCTGTCGTCCACCAACAGGCCCAGCGCCACCACCATCCCCACGATGCTCAACTGGTTCAGCGAATAGCCCAGCATGTTCAGCATGATCACGCCCATCGCCAGCGACAGCGGGATCGAGATCATCACCACCAGCGAGGCGCGATTGCCCAGCGGCAGCAGCGTCAGCAGCACCAGCGAGATCGCGATCAGGAAATCGCGGCCCAGCACGCCCAGTCGGTAGTTCACCGCCCCGGCCTGATCGAAATGATGCACCAGCGCGATGTTCTCCGGCAACTGCGCGCCGAACCGCTCGATCACCGGCAGGTACTGTTCCTGCGCCGCGCTGATGTTCATGCCGCTCTTCATCGCCGCGTTCACGATCACGCTGCGGTGGCCGTTCAGCCGCGTGATGTGCCGGTCCGGACGGTAGGCATCCGACACCTGTGCCACATCGCGCAGCAGCGTATTTCGACCATCACTCGTCGCCACCACGGTACGCGCAATATCCTCCGCATCCACGTAGCTGCCGCTCGTCTTCACGTTCAGCGTCTTCATGCCCACGTCCACGCTGCCACCGGGAATGTTCGCCATCTCGCTCTGCACCGCGCCGATCACCTGCGCAAGGGGAATGTTCAGCCGCGCCAGTTTTTCCAGTTGCAGGTCGATCCGCACCTTCGCGTCCGGAAGCCCGTTCACCTCCACCTTCTTCAGCATCGGCACCGCCTCCAACGCCTCTTGCAGGCGCTCGGCGTGCTTCTTCAGCAGGTGGCGCGGCGCATTCTCGCTCACCAGGGCCAGTTGCAACACGTTCACCGTGCTCGGCGTCGCCTTCTGCACCTCGATGCTGTGGACATCGGCGGGCAGCTCGGCACGCAACGCGTTGATCTCCTGCACCAGCTCCTGATGCTTGCGGTCCACATCCACCCCGTAGATCGCATCCACGCGCACCACCGCCACGCCGTCCTTGATCGTGCTGTACACGCGCTTGATCTCGTCCAGCTCGCTCACCCGCTTCTCGATCGGGTCCACGATCAACTTCTCCATGTCCTCCGGGCTCGTACCGGGGTACACCGCCACGATCGGATAGATCGGCGCGTTCATCTCCGGGTCCTCCGCGCGCGGCATTCCCAACAATGTGGTGATTCCCACCACCACGATCATCAGGAAGATGACCAGCGTGAAGGGACTGTTCTTGACGGCGTATCGGGTGATCCACATGGGGTCGGATAGTTGCTTCGTTTCGGTTCACCACAGAGGCACAGAGGGCACGGAGGTGCGCTCATTGATCATTCTGCGGTCGCTCGTTTTCTGTTCCGGTCGACCCATTGGGTCGACGCTACGGGGGCACGTCATTCGACGTTCTGCATTCATCATTCTACATTTTTCATTCTGCATTCAACATTCGACATTCATCATTCTTCAGCAGGGCGTGTCCCTTCCCTGCGCACACTGCCCACCCACGGGTCGGGTGCTCCGCTGTAGTTGCCTCGCACCGGCCTGCACCCACGGCGCTCCGGGGTCTGCTCGTTCCTCGCAGCCTCCTCGCTGCTCGTGGCTGCTGGGCCGTTGCTTCGGCAAGCTGCCGCTCCGCCCCCTCACGCGCATCCATCAGGTCCACCGGCGCAGGCCTACCTACCGGGGCGCTGCCACAACCACCCGCTTCTCCGGTTCCCCATTCACCAATGACCTGTCGCCATTCACCCATGGGTCGTGCTTGCATTTCCCCTTGTCCTCCGTCCTTCCGTGATAAGATCTACCGAACCACCACCGTGCTCCCCTCCGTCAGATACGGCCCGCCCTTCACGATCAACCGTGCCGTGGTATCCAGGCCGCTCACCAGCACATGCGTGTTCGTGATGCCATGCACCGTCACCGCTTGCTTGTGCGCCTTGCTATCGGCACCCGCCACGAACACATGGCCGTGGTCCGCATCGCCGTCCAGCAATGCCTCGTACGGGATCGCGATCGCATCGGCCCGGCCCCTTGTGCGGATCGCCGCCTTGCCGTACAGCCCGCTAGCAAGGCCAAGCTGCGGATCGATGATCCGCAACTCCACCAGGAAGGTCCCCGTACGCTGGTCGGCTCCCGCGCTCTTGCTGCTCACCACGGCCCGCATCGGCTGGCCCGGAAAGGCATCGGCGTGTATCGTGGCACTGTCGCCCACCTGTACCTGTGCCCAATCCTTGTCGCTCAATCCGGCCTTCAACAGCCACGCGCCACGGCCCGCGCCGTTCACCATCAACACCGGACTGCCCGCACCCACCAGCTGACCCTCGTTCACGAACTTCCGCAATACGTAGCCATCGCCCGCGGCACGGATCTCCGCATGGCGGCGACCGTACTGCGCGGCGGTCAACTGTTCCTTCGCCACGCCCATGCCGGTGCGTGCGTTCTGCACCGTCTCCAAGCTGATCACGCTGTCCCGGTATAATGCCTCGGCGCGTTGCAGGTCGCGTTCGGCCCTCTCGTAAGCCAGTTGTGCCTGCTGCACCTGCGCATCGATGCTCGTCGGTTCCAACGTCGCCAACAACTGACCGACCTTCACCGCTTCGCCCTCCTTCACCAGCACGCTGCGCACGATCCCGCCGCTCAGGAAGCTCAAGGCCGTTTCATCATCGGTGGTGAACAGGCCCGGCACGCTCACCGTCGCCGCCGTACGCGACGGGCGTACCTGCATCACCGTCACGGGCGTGGCCGCGCTGTCGGTGGTCTCCGTGGTGCCATCAGCGGAGGTGCAGGAGGAGAGCAGGGTGAGGGAGGAAAGGAGGGTAAGGAAGAGAAGATGAGAAGAGGTGAAGAAGAGAAGATGAGAAGAGGTGAAGAAGAGAAGAGGAGAAGAGGAGAAGGAGAGAGGAAGAGAAGGGGTGAATAGGAGGGAACGTGGGAAAGAGAAGCTGATGGTCCCATGCCATCCTCCCTTCCGCGCTTCCTCACATCCTCCCTTCTTCACCTCATCACATGTATTCATCATCGTACTCATCATTTCAGCGGGTATGAAGCGTTCTGCCTTTCCATCTCGGCCAAGCGTTGCAGCACGGTGGTGCGAGCCACGGCGAGCTGCACATCGGCGCCGGTCAGTTGGTTGCGGGCATCGAGGTATTCGACCTGCGTGTTGGCGCCTTCGTTGAAGCCCTTCTCGATCAGGTTGAAGTAGCTGGTGGCGCTGGTGTGGCGGGCGGTGGCGCTGCGCAGCACGGCCTGCGCGGTGGCCAGTTCGGTGTGGGCCTGCGTGGCGCCCAGCAGTAGTTGTTGCGTGGAGTTGCGCTCGCTCAACGCGGCGATGTCGCGCTCCAGCGTGGCCCGGTTCTTCGCGAAGCGGTTGCGGCCTCCGTTGAACAACGGCACATCCAACTGCACCCCGAAGAGGTAGTAGTCGGCGTACTCGTCCACCGTCCAATCCATGCCTTGGTAACCGATGTCGATGAAGGTGCTGAGCTTCGGCACCCAATAGTTGTTGGTCAACTTGGTCTGTGCATCGCGCAGGCCCACGGCGGTGCGCAGGGCTTGCAGTTCCTCCCGGCGGCCGATGTCCAGGTCCGCCATGCGCGCGGTATCGGCCAGTGCTGCGGACACGTCGAAGTCTTCATCCACCGGCGCTTCGAGGTCCGTATTCAGCAGGAAGTTGAACCACCGCTTGGCATTGGCGTGCTGGTTGGTGGCCTGTGCCAGCTGCGCGGTGATGTGCTCGCGTTCAGCCTGCGCGCGCAGCACCTGTGCGGGTACGCCCGCACCGTGGCGTTGCAGCGAGCGTGTCACCTCCACGTTGCGCTCCAGCAGTTGCAGCGCGCTGGTGTAGCTGCGCACGGCTTCACCGGCCATCAACACGTTGAAGTAGGCCACCTTGATGTCCTTCACCAACTCGCGCTGGTAGATCGCCACCTCGTACTCCTTCAGGTGTACTGCGTGCTGCTGGATCCGCTGGTTGTGCACGATATCCGTGTTCAACAGCGGCATGCTGGCGCGCACGTGGGCATCGTAGTAGTTCTTCGGGTTCAGGTAGGCCTGCACGTTCTCCACCTCCGGGAATGCGTTCTGTCCGATGAACTGGTTCAGCGTGCGGTACACCGGATTCACGAGGTCGCCCACCGGAAAGTCGAAGTAGCGACCGCCTTCGCCGCTGATGTAGCTCGCGTTCAGGTTCAGCGACGGCAGGAACAGGGACCGGGCTGACTTCAGATCCTGCATGGCCTGTTCCAAGCCGATGTGCTTCTGTTGCAGCACCACGTTCTGGGTGAGGCCCTGCGCGATGTAGGCGTCCAATGGGGCCTGGGCGTGGGCGGTGAATGCAGTGAGGAAGAGAAGAGGAGGGAATGTGAAGAAGAGAGGATGCGAGGAGGACGAACTACCGGGTATAGCCAGCAGCGTACTTCTTTTCCTCCTCACTTCGTCACCTCCTCTCTGCATCTCGAAGAGCATTTCAATGAACATCGTTCAGTCTATTTACACCGTTAACCATCGGGCAAAAAAAATGCGGACCGTGTGCGTTCATGGGGTCAGGGTCGCAAGCATTTCAGCCAGTTGGTGAAAATGGCGAGGCTGTCGGCCACCAGCGTGTCGTGCTTGGTCTCGTCGATCACCTTGAAGCAGCGATCGCGCACCAGCAGGGCGGCCATGCCATGCACGGTGCTCCAGACCAGGAAGCTGGTGATCTCCACATCGCTCTTGCGCAGCAGCTTCTTCTTCATGGCCTCTTCCACGGTGGCCTTCAGCACCTGGAACACGCGATCGCCCTCCTCCCACAGGTGGTGTTTTTCCTCCAGCGATTGCACGGGCGCCTTCATGATGAACATGAGGTCGTACAGCCCCGGGTTCTGCTCGGCGAACTCCAGGTAGACGCGGCCCATGGCGGTGAGCCGTTCCATGGGGTCGGCCACGTGGGCGAGCGGCGCCATACGGCCACCCAGCAGCTGGAACGCCTCGGTGTGCAGCGCGTGGAAGATCGCGTCCTTGTCCTTGAAATAGATGTAGATGGTGGTGGGGCTGTACGCGATGCGCTGCGCGATCATGCGCATGCTGGTGCGGTCGTAGCCCTGCTCCAAAAAGAGTTCGCGTGCCGCATCGAGGATGGCTCGCGTCAGAGCTTCCTTCTCCTTGGCCTTGCGTGCAGTTATTCCCATGGCGCGGCAAATGTAGTTAACGGTGTTAATGTGTCAAGAAGAAGTATTGACCCACGCCGCGTGAGGGGGCGTAGCGGCAGCCTGCTGATGGAGCGGCCGTGCGGCCACGTGCGGCGAGGAGGCTGCGACGCAGGAGCAGACCCCGGAGCGCCGTGGGCGCAGGCCGTGCCGAAGCAGCTACAGCGGAGCACCCGACCCGTGCGCAGGCCGGTGGGGAGAAGGGGGCACGCCCCGAAAGGCATTTTACAGTTCGCAATTAAGAATTAGCAATTCACTCACGTCCTCCTATTCGCCAGCAGCACCGGCGCCTGCCCGTCGAAGGGGTTGTCCATCCTCCCGATGCTCCGCGCATCCATGCCGCTGGCGCGCATCACCATACGATCGCCGAAGCGCTTGCGCACCTTGTCCATGGCCTGGTACAGGTTCATGGCCTCCTGCGTGTCGGTGAAGGCATCCATCTGGTGGCCGCCGCCCACCAGGTGCGAGAAGCGCACACCGATCAGGCGGATGCGCTGGCGGCGGTCGTACAACTTGCGGAAGAGCTCGTGGATGACGGGCAGGATGATGTGGTCGCAGGCCGTGTAGCCGATGCGCTGCTGCTGCGTGTGCGTCTCGAAGTCGGCGTAGCGCACCTTCACGGCCACGCAGCTGGTGAGCTTCTGCCCCTTGCGCAGTTGGAAGGCGAGGCTCTCGGCCATGGCGGTGAGCAGGCCCTTCAGCTTCACCACATCGATGGTATCGCGCTCAAAGGTGCGCTCCGTGCTGATGCTCTTGCGCTCGTGCCAGGCGATCACGGGGCTGTCGTCGATGCCGTTGGCCTTGCGCCACAGCACGGGGCCGTGCTCGCCCAGCAGCCGTTGCATCAGGTCGATCGGCAGCTCCTGCATGGTGGCGATCCGCATCACGCCCATGCTGCGCAGCAGGTGCGCGGTCTTCTCGCCCACGCCGGGGATGGCCTCGATCGGCATCGGCGCCAGGAATGGTTTCTCCGTGCCGCGCTCCACGTGCAGTTCGCCGGTACCGCGCTTGGCCTCGCCGGTGGCCACCTTGCTCACGGTCTTGTTGCTGCTCAGCCCGAAGCTGTTGGGCAGGCCGCTCTCCTTGATGATGCGTTGGCGCAGCTCCTGGGCCAGCTTCCACGCGCCGAAGAACTTCTCCGTGCCGCTGAAGTCCACATAGAACTCGTCCACGCTGCTCTTCTCGAACAGGGGCACATGCGCACGGATGATCTCCGTTACCTCATCGCTCTTCTTCATGTACGCGCCGCTGTTGCCGCGCAGGATGACCGCCTCCGGGCAGAGCTGCTTGGCCATGCGCATGGGCATGGCGCTGCGCACACCGAAGGCGCGTGCCTCGTAGCTGCAACTGGCCACCACGCCGCGGTCGCTGTCGCTGCCGATCAGCACGGGCTTGCCGTTCAGCTCCGGATGCGCCAGGCGCTCCACGCTCACGAAGAAGGTGTTCAGGTCCAGGTGTTGGATGGTGCGCATGGGGATCAGTAATTCGGAATTCCTAATTGCTTATTGGGGGGCGCCTACCGCCCGCCGCTTCGCAAAGCCTCGCGAGGGCGGTACCGGGCTGTCCGCTGTAGTCCCGCGCGGCGGGGCCTGCGGTGGCGGCACTCCGGGGTCCCCTCGTTCCTCGGGGCCTCCTCGTTGCACGCCCCCGCAAGGCCCGGCCGCGCGGGAGCTGCCGCTCCCATCCCTGGCGCGGGCCCCCGTCCGCCCTGCGGATCCAGCCTGACAAAATACCCGTCATGTTGCATCCGACAAATTAGTCATTATGTTTGCGATGTCGGATATTTGATCCGTGCATTGATGGGAACTCTGGCAATTCGGAAATTCATGGGTCGCGAAAAGCCCGTGTTGGAGCCGCTCACCTACATCGTGAACGAGCCGTCCCTCAGCTATTCACCAGCGCCCCCGGCCGATACCGCCATTACCGGCCGCATCCACACCATCCGGGGCCAGCGTGTATTGCTGGACCGCGACCTCGCTGCGCTCTACGGCGTGGAGACCAAACGACTCAAGCGCCAGGTGCGCCGCAACATGGGCCGTTTCCCGGAGGACTTCATGTTCCAGCTCACCATGGAAGAAGCGGAATTTTCAAGGAGCCATTTTGGCACCTTGAAGCAAGGCGAGAACATCAAATACCTTCCCATGGCCTTCACGGAACAGGGCGTGGCCATGCTTTCCAGCGTGTTGAACAGCGAGCAGGCCATTCTCGTCAATATCCAGATCATCAGGGTGTTCACCCGCATGCGCGAAATGCTGCTCGCCCACCACGAGGTGCTGCAAAAGTTGGAGGAGTTGGAAGGGCGCATCACCACGCACGACGAGGAGATCCAGGCCATTTTCGATCATCTTACCGCATTGGTCTCCCCGGCCGCGCGGCCGAGTAAACCGATCGGCTTCAAACCATCGGATCATTGAATCACGCCATGCCAGTCGCTTATCGAACGGATCCAGTCCCGGCCCTTGTGCAAGAGCCGTCCTTCAGCTATCCGCCTGCGCCCCCGGCCGATACCGCCATTACCGGCCGCATCCACACCATCCGAGGCCAGCGTGTATTGCTGGACCGCGACCTCGCCGAACTCTACGGCGTGGAGGTGCGTGTGCTCAAGCAAGCCGTCCGCCGGAACCAGGAGCGCTTCCCGGAAGACTTCATATTCGAATTGACCATGGAGGAGGCGGAGGTTTCAAGGTCACAAATTGTGACCTTGAAACAAGGGCAGAACATCAAGTACCTGCCTTTCGCCTTCACCGAACACGGTATCCTCATGCTGGCGAACGTGGTCCGTAGTGAACGGGCCATCGCCATGAGCATTCACATTATCAGGGTGTTCAGCCGCATGCGCGAAATGCTGCTCGCCCACCACGAGGTGCTGCAAAAGTTGGAGGAACTGGAAGGGCGCATCACCACGCACGACGAGGAGATCCAGGCCATTTTCGACCATCTCACCGCATTGGTCTCCCCGGCAACACGGCCGAGTAGACCGATCGGCTTCAAACCATCGGACCACTGACCGTTCAACCCACGTTCACCATGCACGTCACCTACACCCTCGATCCAGTGCCAGCCTTGGTGCAGGAGCCTCCGTTCAGCTATGGGGTCAACCCGTTCCCGGATGAAGGACTCGTTCGGCGCACACATAACATGCGAGGGCAGTTCGTGGTGCTGGAGAACGACCTTGCCGCACTGTATGGCGTGGATCCAACGGAACTGCGAACACAAGTGGATCATAGCGCTGCTCGCTTCCCCGAGCACCTCGCGTTCCGGTTGACCGCGGAGGAGGCGGGAGCACTGCCACTTTCCGTTCGCGGTTCATTGAATGACGGTCCGCGTGCCTTCACCGCAGCAGGTGTTTTGATGCTGGCTTGTGTGATCGGCAGTGAACGCGCCGTGGCCATCAGCGTGCGCATCATGGCCCTTTTCGTGCGCATGCGGCAGGTGCTTGTCGCCAACCAGGACCTTCTGTTGCGCCTGGAACGTTTGGGTGAGCGGTCGATCAATGGCCATGCGGACATCGCCGCCACCCTCAACGACTTGGAACACCTTTTCACGCCACACCCGCGTGACAATTGAATGCTGGCCAGTTGATCCTTGCCACTTGAACCTTGTTACTTGACCCTTGAAATTTTTCCGCCATGGCAAACCCCGTCTTCGGATCCAACATCAAACTGCTGCGTACGCGCCGAGGCCGCTCGCAGGAGGAAACGGCCATCGCCCTCGAAGTGAAACGTTCCAGCTACAGTGGCTACGAGAACGGCAGCGCCGAACCCTCGTTCGATCTGCTGGTGCGCATGAGCGAGTATTTCAAGGTGAGCATCGACAAGCTGCTGCGCGACGACCTCACCGCGCTCAGCGAAAGCCAGCTCGGCATCCTGGAGCGGGGTGGCGACATCGACCTCAGCGGCCGCCGGCTACGGGTGCTGGCCACCACCGTTGATCGCGACGACCGCGAGAACGTGGAGCTGGTGCCCGAGAAGGCCAAGGCCGGCTACGCGCTGGGCTATGCCGATCCGGAGTACATCAGCATCCTGCCCACCTTCCAGATGCCCTTCCTGGCACGGGATCGCAAATACCGCACCTTCCAGATCAGCGGCGATAGCATGCCCCCGGTGAACGATGGCTCCTGGGTCACCGGCGAGTACGTGCAGAACTGGCAGACCATCCGCGACGGCCAGCCGTACATCGTGGTCACCAAGGACGATGGCATCGTCTTCAAGGTGCTGTACAACCAGCTCAAGGAGAAGGGGACCCTGCTGCTGTGCAGCACCAATCCGCTCTATACGCCCTACGAGGTGCAGGTGGCCAACGTGCTGGAGATCTGGAAATTCGTCCACTTCATCAGTGCCGAGCTACCCGAGCCCAACCTGAGCCGCGACGAACTGGCTCGCAGCGTGGTGGAACTGCGCAAGGAGGTGGGGCAGTTGCGCCTGGCCATGGAGCAGCAGGGGCGCTTGTCTTTCTGAGAGGTGCGGAGGTTCCGTGCGCGGTGGTGTTCGCCATGCGGCGTGTATACCCATTCGCACGAAGGAGTAGGCCGATCGGCTTGCGCTTCTTCCTTTGGCCTTGCAACCGGCTTCCCGTATCGACAAGGGTGATGCAGCCGCGCATCTTCGATGGAATATGGGCCGTATTGGTATTGCGTGCACCGCTTGCGTTCTCCGCCCCACCGATGGAGAGGGTCTCTGCGTGCTTCGATGGAATAACCACCGCTGTACCGTGGGCGTGGTATAAGGGCCATCGGACCACGTTCAGCGCAACAGGGTCACGTGCCCGGTCGTTCTTTCGTTCCGTGGATCGGCCGGGGTGATCACGTAGTAGTAGGTGCCATCGGGCACCGGCCCGCCATCGCCGTGTCCATCCCAACCATGGGCGATCGCGTCGGTAGCGAACACCAACTGTCCCCATCGGTTGTACACTTCCAACGTGCCTTGCACACCGATCGATCCCAGCGGGACGAACCGGTCGTTCCGATCATCGCCGTTCGGGCTGAACACGTTGGGCATATCGATCGCACCCGATCGTCGCACCACCACCACCGAACGAACGGTGTCCACACAACCCTCCGCGGTCTGCACCACGAGGAGGATCGGGTGTTCGCCAGGTTGGGCGGGAAAGGTGGCCTGTATGGAAGAGGAGGTAGCGGTGCCTGGTTGGGCAGGGCCAAGGTCCCACCACCACGAAACGATGTTGTTGCTGCCCGTGGCGGCGAGCACGACCACCGGGTGATCGGGATCGGGGGTGGTGGGTTCCAGGCCAATGGCCGCGTTGGGCGCAGGGTGTACGGTGATGGCGTTCACCAACAAGGTGTCGTGCGTGCATCCCGTGTCATCGCTGATGCGCAGCCGTACATCGTACGTTCCGGGCAGGTCGAACGTGTGTTGGAACGCGCTATCGGAATGGATGGACCCATCGCCAAGCAGCCATTGCACGGTGGCGGTTCCCGCTGCGGAGGCATCGGCGAACGCCACGGTGAGCGGGGCACAGCCTTCCGATGGTCCGAACCGTGGCCGGGGGCGGGGCGATGTAACGCTCACCAGCGGTGCGGCTCCCATGAGGCATTGGCCATCGTAGTCGCTGGTCATGGTGTAGAGCCCGGTGCCGAGGCCGTTGTTGGCGATATCCAACGTGGTGGAGGTTTGGCCCGGTAAGGCTACACCATCGAGGTACCATTGGTGGTGCGTGGCGCCCGCCGGAGGCATGGCCATGGCCCGGGCATCGCCTTCGCACAGGCTGCCTACTACCACGGTGGGGCTCAATACCTGGTCCTGCGCCTCGGTCAGCATCAGGTCGTCCACCAGGAAATAGGCGTATACCGAACGGGTGGTTCCTTGGGCGGACTCGATGGTCTGCGCGCCGAAGGAGTCCGGTGGGTCGCAGGCACTGCCGATGATCACGCTGTGCATGTTCTGGGCAGGGGTGAAGGTGATGGAGACCCGGACCCAGTCCCATGCGGGCTGTACGGAGACCCGGCCCAACTCCTGCCAGCCGGGCACTGTACCGATGCAGTCCGTGGTGTTCAACGGGAATGGCACACAGGCATCGGCATGGCCGAAGATGGCCAGGGGCAGCGGGTCGGGGAAGAGGTGGAGCGCACGGCCCTCTTCGTAGGTCTGTGCGAGTTGGCCATCGCTCACGGCTCCGGCGATCCACAGGGAAAGGGTATAGGTGGTGCCGGCCTGGAGGATATTGGACGGCGGCGGGTAGGCAAGGCAGGTGCCCACGTATTCGAACCAGGGCAGGTCCTTCACCACTTGGAATCCCGCGGCGCCTTGTCCATCGGGAGGTGGCATGGGCATGCCCACGGGAGCGAAGCCGCAGGTGTGCAGGTAGTCGGTGGTGGCCGTGGTGGCCTGGTGCCAGCCGGTGGCACAATCCAGCCAAGGCGCGGACGACCCGCTCACGAAGCCATACGGGCAACAGGTCATTTCCTCGAACGAGTGGTTGCGTATGGAGCTCGGGGTGCCATTCGTGTTGAGCATTGCGGCGCACGGGCAATCCGGGTCGTTCAGGTCGATCAGGCCGTCGGCATCATCATCCACGGCGTTGTCGCAGATCTCTTGGGCATGGGAGCACAGCGGAACGGCGAGTGCGAGCAGGGTCGCGTACCAGGTACGGAGCATGAGAGAGGGGGCGCCGGTCGAGAGGGGCCGACCCTGCAAAGTAAATCGGTCGCGGAGAGGTCTGGTGTGGAACGAGGAACGCCTCCGCAGTGGCGGAGGCGTTCAAGGAATGGGGCGGGGATAGGTGCGGAGGATCAATCCTCATCGTCGTCGCCACCGTCATCGTCGGCGGGATCGTCACCGTCATCCTCGTCATCCTGGTCATCCATGTCCTCGGCGTCTTCGCCGTCTTCCTCGTCCGCACCTTCAGCGGCTTCCAGGTCGGGTGCGTCGTCACCATCCTCACCTGGCGAAGCGCCGCCATCCTCCTGGTCGAGGAACTGCTCGATCTCTTCGCGGCTTTCGGGGTTGATCTTGATCAGGTAGAGGGCGTCGGCGGTTCGTAGTTCGATCACGCGCAGCATGTCCCCCTTGGCCGTGGGGATGGTCTTGATGTGCGTGGAGTCTATCCCATCGGGATATTGTTCCTGAAGGGTTTCCTTCAGTTCATCGGTAAGGGTGTTGAACGAGCGGATCAGGCGTTGCATTGCTTCGGGGCGTTGCGATCACATGTCGAGTACGTACGCAAATATGAGGGGCGCCACGATAGTGGCGTCACTTTCGATGATGAATTTCGGGGTGTCGATGTCCAGTTTTCCCCAGGTGATCTTCTCATTGGGCACGGCGCCGCTGTAGCTGCCATAGCTGGTGGTGCTGTCGCTGATCTGGCAGAAGTAGCTCCAGAAGGGGATGCTGTCGCGTTGCAGGTCCTGGTGCAGCATGGGTACCACGCAGATGGGGAAATCGCCGGCGATACCACCTCCGATCTGGAAGAAGCCGATACCGTCGGTTCCGCAATTGTTCGTGTACCAATCGGCCAGGAAGATCATGTACTCGATACCGCTCTTCATCATCTGGGGCTTGCAGTCGCCCGAGATGCAGTGGCCGGCGAAGATGTTGCCCAAGGTGCTGTCCTCCCAGCCAGGGCAGATGATGGGGATGTTCCGTTCGGCCGCGGCCACCATCCAGCTGTCCTTGGGGTCGATCTGGTAGTACTGCTTCAGCACGCCACTACGGATCATTTCGTAGAAGTACTCGTGGGGGAAGCGTCGGTTGCCGCTCTTGTCATCCGCGGTCCAAAGGTCGGTCACGTGTTTCTCCAGGCGCCGGAAGGCTTCATGTTCCGGGATGCAGGTGTCGGTAACGCGGTTCATGCCGCGATCCAGCAGGTCGCGTTCCTGGGCGGGGGTGAGGTCGCGGTAGTTGGGCACGCGCTCGTAATGGTCGTGCGCCACCAGGTTCATCACATCCTCCTCCAGGTTGGCCCCGGTGCAGCTGATGATGTCCACCTTGCCCTGGCGGATCATCTCGGCGAAGATCTTGCCGAGCTCGGCGGTGCTCATGGCACCGGCCAGGGTCACCATCATCTTGCGGCCTTGTGCCAAGTGGGCCTTATAGCCTTTAGCGGCATCCACCAAGGCGGCGGCATTGAAGTGCAGGTAATGCTTCTCGATGAAGCTGCTGATCGGTCGGTTGGTCATGATCGTGAAGGGCGGAAGGGAATGGGGGCGAAAGATAGAGCGGGAGAGAAATGTGAAGACCAGGGTCAGGCCCGTTAGGGGACCCGGGCACGGGGATCACTTACGCACGGGCTCTTCCATGGGCAGGTAGCCCAACAGCTGCAACATGCGTTCGGCGCTCTGCTGCTCGGCGAACACGCGGTCGGTGAGGGTCCCGTCCGGCAGTCGGTCGATGAGCACGTGTTTGGGTTTGGGGATCAGGCAGTGTTGGATGCCTCCGAAGCCGCCCAGGGTGTCCTGGTAGGCGCCGGTGTTGAAATAGCCGATGTACTGCTTGCGATCCTCGTGATACTTGGGCAGGTAGATGGCGTTGATGTGCTGCTCGCTGTTGTAGTAGTCGTCGCTATCGCAGGTCATGCCTCCGAGGAACACGCGTTCGTACTCGTCGTTCCAATTGTTCACCGGCAGCATGATGAAGCGCTTGCTGATGGCCCAGGTGTCGGGCAGGGTGGTCATGAAGCTGCCATCGATCATGTTCCAGCGTTCCTTTTCGTTCTGCTTCTTCTGATGCACGATACTGAAGAAGGTGGCGCCGCTGTCGCTCACGGTGAAGCTGCCGAATTCGGAGAAGATGTTGGGTTCCTGCACCTTGTTCTCCTCGCAGATGTCCTTGATCCGGCCCACGATCTCGCCGATCATGTAATCGGTGTCGAAGCTGAAGTTGAGGCTGTTCTTGATGGGCAGGCCGCCGCCGATGTCCAGGGTGTCCAGTGTGCGGCAGAGTTTCCACAGGTCGCAATACACGTTCACGCACTTGCCCAACTCGTTCCAGTAGTAGGCCGTGTCGGTGATGCCGGTATTGATGAAGAAGTGCATCAGCTTCAGGCGGAACTTCTTCTGTTTGGAGATGTTCCGCATGTAGAAGGGGATGATGTCCTTGTACCCGATGCCCAGGCGGCTGGTATAGAACTCGAACTTCGGTGCTTCCTCCGCTGCGATGCGTATGCCGATGTCACAGTTGCCTTCGATCACCTCATCCAGGTGGTAGATCTCGGCCATGTTGTCGATGATGGGCACCACATTGAACCCACGGTTGGCCAATCGACCGATCCCTTTGATGTAGCGTTCGTCCTTGAAGCCGTTGCACAGGATGGTGCTTTCCTTGGTGATCCGCCCGCGCTCGATGAGGAGCTCGATCATCTCCAGGTCGTAGGCGCTGCTGGTCTCCAGGTTCACGCCCTTGTCCAGCACTTTGTCGATCACATAGCTGAAGTGGTTGCTCTTGGTGCAGTAGAAGTACTCGTAGGTCCCGGTGTACCCATGGGTCTCGAAGGCCTTGGCGAAGCTGTTGCGTGCGATCTCGATCTTCTCGCCGATCTTGGGCAGGTAGCTGATGCGCAGGGGCGTGCCGTGCTTTTCCAGCAACTCGACCAAGGGAAGGTCGTTCCAGATCAGTTGATCATCATCGAGCTTGAACTCGTCCTTGGGGAAGTCGAAGGTCTGCTCGATCAGGTCGACGTAACGGGTCTTCATTGCTTGGGGAAGCGGGTACGGTTGGTGTAGGACGGAGGATGGAATGGATCACGACCCGGAGCACTGCGAAGTGCATGGTCGCAGGTAGGCCGAACAAGGGTGGCGAGAACCGTGGAGAACATCGAGGCCCGAGGCGCGCGAGAGGCTGGATGAAGCCGGTTCACGGGAAGGGCGTACATGTTCATCACCGGAAAGGTGGGGGGCAGCATGCCATGGCACATGCACCACGGAGTGGCGTAAAGGTGTTCACCGGGGAGGATGAAGTGCGCATGCCTTGTGGGGTCAAAAGTAGGGGTCGCCAACGATGAACCCGTTGTGGGTCGGTGCAGGTTTTTGAAGTCGGTCCATCACCGATCGTAGGCGGGTGGGGTATGATACCATACTGCGGTGAACCTCAAGCGGATGGGGGGCGGGCCCGCGCGCTGGGGGGGGGG
>SSGN01000233.1 GCA_008016945.1 Flavobacteriales bacterium | reverse complement strand
GTTCTGACAGGTCCAGAGCAAATGGCACTGGCTGGCATGAAGGTTGACAAATGGGGACGACCGCTGAACGAAAGCAACCGACAACATGAGCAAGATCATTGGAATCGACCTGGGCACCACCAACAGCTGCGTAGCCGTAATGGAGGGCAACGAGCCCGTGGTGATCGCGAATAGCGAAGGAAAGCGTACCACTCCCAGTGTGGTAGCCTTCATTGAAGGTGGAGAGCGGAAAGTGGGCGACCCGGCCAAGCGTCAGGCGATCACCAACCCCACCAACACCATCTTCTCCATCAAGCGCTTCATGGGCAACTCCCACGACGAATGCAGCAAAGAGGTTGGCCGGGTGCCTTACACAGTGGAACGCGGTCCGAATAACACTCCCCGAGTGCAGATCGGCGACCGTCAATACACCCCGCAGGAGATCAGCGCGATGATCCTGCAAAAGATGAAGAAGACCGCAGAGGACTACCTCGGTACCACGGTGAGCGAGGCCGTGATCACCGTTCCGGCCTACTTCAACGACGCGCAACGTCAAGCCACCAAAGAGGCCGGTGAGATCGCGGGGTTGAAGGTGCGCCGCATCATCAACGAGCCCACAGCGGCCGCACTGGCCTATGGCTTGGATAAGAAGGACAAGGACCAGAAGATCGTGGTGTTCGACTGCGGTGGTGGCACCCACGACGTGAGCGTACTGGAGTTGGGCGATGGCGTGTTCGAAGTGAAGAGCACCGAGGGCGACACCCACCTGGGTGGCGACGACTTCGACCAGGTGATCATCGACTGGCTGGGCGAAGAGTTCAAGAACGACGAAGGGCTTGACCTGCGCAAGGATCCCATGGCCCTGCAGCGGTTGAAGGATGCCGCCGAAAAGGCCAAGATCGAACTGAGCAGCACCACCAGCAGCGAGATCAACCTGCCGTACATCATGCCGGTGAACGGCATTCCGAAGCACCTGGTCCGCAGCCTCACCCGCGCCAAATTCGAACAGCTGGCGGATAGCCTGATCAAGCGCACCATCGCCCCCTGCGAAAGCGCCCTGAAGAACGCCGGCCTGAAGGTGAGCGACATCGACGAGGTGATCCTGGTGGGTGGCAGCACCCGCATCCCGGCCATCCAGGAAGCCGTGAAGAAATTCTTCGGCGGCAAGGAGCCCAGTAAAGGCGTGAACCCCGACGAGGTGGTGGCCATCGGAGCCAGCATCCAAGGCGGTGTGCTCACCGGCGAGGTGAAGGATGTGCTGTTGCTGGACGTGACCCCGCTGAGCCTTGGTATCGAGACCATGGGCGGTGTGATGACCAAGCTGATCGAGGCCAACACCACCATCCCCACCAAGAAGAGCGAGACCTTCAGCACGGCCAGCGACAGCCAGCCCAGCGTGGAGATCCATGTGCTGCAAGGCGAACGCCCCATGGCTGCGGGCAACCGCACCATCGGCCGGTTCCACCTCGATGGCATCCCCCCCGCACCGCGCGGAGTACCCCAGATCGAGGTGACCTTCGATATCGACGCCAACGGTATCCTGCATGTCGGTGCCAAGGACAAAGCCACCGGCAAGGAGCAGAGCATCCGCATCGAAGCCAGCAGCGGCCTGAGCAAGGACGACATCGAAAAGATGAAGAAGGAAGCCGAGGCCAACGCCGACAGCGACCGCCAGGCTCGGGAGCGCGTGGACAAGCTGAACCAAGCCGACAGCCTCATCTTCCAAACGGAGAAACAACTGAAGGAGTTCGGTGACAAGATCCCGGCCGACAAGAAGCAGCCGATCGAAGACGCCCTCACCAAGCTGAAGACCGCCCACGGCGCACAGGACATGGCGGGTATCGACACGGCCATGGCCGAACTGAACAACGTGTTCAGCGCCGCCAGCGAAGAGATGTACAAAGCGGCCCAAGAAGCCCAGACCAGCGGAGCCAGCGGCGGCGCCCAGGCCAACGCCAACAGCGATGCCGAGGTGAAGGATGTGGACTTCGAAGAGGTGAAGGACGACAAGAAGTAAGCGTACCGACCGAAAAAGGAAAGCCCCGCGCCTCACAGCGCGGGGCTTTGTCTTTCTGCTCAAGGATCGATCAACGCACGGTGGCTAAACGTCCATCCTGGTAATCCTCCCGCTTGGTCACCGTGCCTTTTTCATCGAAATAGGTCCACGAACCAATGCGTTGGGTGTTCATGCGCGAGGGGTCGTACCGCGCACGTCCTTCGCAGCGCAGTGCCCCGCCCGGGTGGTATTCCTTCTGGATGAACTCCACCTTCTTCTTATCCACGAGCTGCAACGTGCTGACCGGATGGCCATCGGCGGCGAAAAGGTCCATGCGGAGGTAGTAAGGCTCGTGGCGGTGCCGCTCTTCCGCGTAACGCAACGTGCCATCCACATAGTGGTCCTCATACTGGACCGAAGTACCGTTCAGGTATCGGGTCTCCGAGCGTAGGTTCCCGTTGGAATGGTACATCCGTAACAAACTACGGACCGCATCCATGGACCGGAATTCGCGCTCCAGACTTCCATTCGGCCAATAGTTCTTGTAGATGGTCAACTGACCGGCATCGTAGTATCCACGATGCTTGAGGGCACCATCGGAATATCGGTCCTCCACCCAACCAAGGCAAGGGTATCCTGCGCACATGCGGATCGAATCACCACCAAGCACCTTGTTCATGCCCTCATAAACATTCATGTCCGGCGTAGGATCATCCCCCATATCGCCCATGATGTAATGCTCATCGTTAGCCAGGCTTTCGGGCTGCGCGATGCACGGAACCGCTGATCCGATCAGAGCAAAAGAGATGATGATAGGTGGTGGTGACATCCTCATGATGCCGATTCAACGGCTACTTCAAGGATCGTGTTACAGTCCATCGAACCAGCCCATCGATAAAAACAAGGCATTCGGCGATTCTTTTCAACCATTCATTGATCGCCTGAAAATCCAGCACCCGCCCTCGCCAAGTACCATCGAGGACCTTACATAAGTTACTGATATTCAATCAATAAATCCAGAAATGAACATCGCCGCTGGGCGTCAAACAATCCACCCATCAAGAACGTCCTGGTCGATGATATTAACAGGTTCGTCGGTAAAAAAATGATGTTCGTCGCTGATCACCTCTTGACATCCACCCCTCCGATCACGCAGCTTTACATCCGTTAAACACCAAACTCCTTCACCAATGCGAACGCCGATACTCGATCTCTTCCAACGGAGAAAGGCGCTGATGCATGGCCTTTCGGCCCTTCTGACGATCTTTCTGTTCAACTCCCGATCCCTGGCTCAGGTGCTTATCGCTCGGCAGGGGTTCGAGTCGCCGGAAGCTGCACCGGTCTGGAACATCACGGCCGGATCCGGCAACATCAGCACGACCACCGGCGGCGGATTTTTCGCTGATACGCCAGGATCGCAGCGGATCAGGAACGGCTCCCGTTCCTGGCAGGTGAATAACGGAACAGTATCCTTGGACCTGGCCACAGTGAACCTGGCTGGCTACTCTGATGTGGCTGTTACCGTACGGATCTCCAGCACGGCCACTTGGACTGGCGGCAATGGAGCGGACCTATCGGATCGCGTGCGGGTCTTCGCCGACCTCGACGGCGGCGGCTTCCCCGGCACACCGGACATCACGGTGACCGGCTCGAGCGCGAACAACGCCCGTTGGTCGTACAACAATGCCCAGAACGCCACCACCACCGCTGGCACCCCGATCACCCGCGCAGGCACCGCAGGCACCAACCAAGGCACCATCTATTCCACGCTGATCGTGAACATTCCCGATGGCACGAGTACGGTGGCCCTGCGTGTAACGGCCAACAACAACGCAGCCAGTGAGGTCTGGAACGTGGATGAGATCGAGCTACAAGGCATCCCTTGCACACCCAACGTATCCGTTTCACCATCCACGGAGATCTGTCCGGGCAACTCCACTACCCTTACCGCATCGGGGGCTACCGACTATACCTGGTCGCCCGCCACGGGGCTGAGTGGCACCACCGGCGCCTCGGTGACCGCCTCTCCGAGCAGCACCACCACCTACACGGTCACCGGCACGGACCCTGGCTGCCCCTTCAGCGGAACGGCCACCACCACCGTCACCATCACCCCCGGTGGCCCCACGGGAGTTATCGCATCCTCCACGGAAACAGTGGTCTGTGCCGGTAACCCCACCACCCTCAGCGCCAGCGGGGTCGGTACCGGGACCATTCTATCCAACAACTTCAATGCCGGTGCGGGATCCTGGACGGTCAACAACAGCCTCACCACCGGAGGCACTGCCGCGAACCGGGCGCTGGTGAACTGGACCAGTCGCGCGAACAGCTACACGTACAGTGGCAACACGTTCAACTCCAACGACAACAGCGCCTTCTTCTTGGCGAACAGCGATGCCGGGGGGAATGCCGTGACCACCAACACGATCCTGCGCTCACCCTCCTTCAGCACGGTCGGGTTCACCAGTGCCACGCTCACCTTCTACCACCACTACCGTTTCAATAGCGGTTCGGAACTAGGCTATGTGGAGGTCTCCACCGATAACTCGACCTGGACCGCGGTAGCCACCTACGGCGCCACGGTGGGGGCGGTGAACAACTTCCAGCTCGCCACGGTGGACCTCTCGGCCTATGACGGCCAGACCACGGTATGGGTGCGTTTCCGGTATTCCGCCACCTATGACTGGTGGTGGGCCATCGACAATGTCGCCGTCACGGGTACATCCAGCTCCGCGCTCACCTGGGCATGGACCTCCACGCCTTCCGGATTCACCTCGGCGGTGAAAGATCCCGGAGTGGTTTCGGTGGGCCAAACGCGCACCTACACCGTAACGGCCACGGCACCGAACGGATGCAGCGCGAGCAGCTCGGTCGCGGTGACCGCTGTAACGCCACCGGATGCGGGCAGCGACGGCTCCTTCACCACCTGCAGCAACAGCGCAGCGACCGACATGTTCACCCAACTGGGAGGAACGCCGGATGCTGGAGGAGCTTGGAGCGGCCCCAGCCCGGTGAGCGGCGGCATGTACGACCCGGCCACGATGGACCCCGGCGTGTACACCTACACGGTTAGCGCGCCACCCTGTGCCGATGCGAGCGCCACGATCACCGTAACGGAGAACACGGCCACCGCTTGGTATGCCGACTTGGACGGCGATGGGTTCGGTGACAACGGATCGATGGTCATGGCCTGCACGGCCCCGTTGAACCATGTGGCCGACAACACCGACTGCGACGACAACCTGTTCCTGTACGTGGACGCTGATGGCGACGGCTTCGGCACCGGCAGCCCGGTAGCCTGTGGTGTGCCCGATAACACGGACTGCGACGACAACCTGGTGCGCTACGAGGACACGGACGGTGATGGCTTCGGAAGCAATGTGACCGTGGCCTGTGGTGGCGTGGACAACAACACCGACGATTGCCCAACGGTCCCCGGCCTGATCGGCTCCAGCTGCGACGCTCAGCCCGGTCCCGGCTTCCTGCTCGGACAGCTGAATGGTTCGTGCAACTGCGTGGCCACACCCTGCACGGAGGATGTGGTGATCGAGCTGCGTTCCGACCCGAACAGCGAACAGATCGGCTGGGAGATCCTGGACCAGAACAGCCCCCTGGTGATCTGCAGTGGCGGAGCCCCGAACGAACCCTATCCCCACGGGATCACCTCCCCCATCGCACCGAGCTGCTGCCTCCCGGCAGGTTGCTACCGCCTACGGGTGACCGATGCCGGTGGTGATGGCTTCGTGAGCGGTGGTATCACCGGTGGATATCAGCTCCGCGAGGATGGCGTGAACGGCCGCAGGATCATCGACAACCTGGGCAACTTCACCAACGGCAGTGTGAGCGCGATCATGAACACCTACGACAACGGTGCCTTCTGCGTACCCGTGGGCGACGACAAGCTGATCTTCAGCAGCTGTGACAAGCTGGACTGGGTGAACAACAAGTTCATCGTGGCCACCGAGAACACCGCTGTGAGCGCCCAATACGGGGTGAACAACAGCAACAGCGGGTATGAGTTCTGGTTCTTCGACCCCAACGGCAGCTACAGCTTCCGTCGCTTCCGCAGCCACGCGACCAGCGATGGTTATGGCAGTGGCGCGTTGCGTGCCTGCCACTTCAAGGTGAACGGCTGGCTGAACAACATGGCCACGCCTCACATCCCGAGCAACATCCTGCTCAACGTACGGATCCGTGGCCGGGTGAACGGCTCCAACCTGCCCTTCGGCGCAGCCTGCCAATTCAAGATCGATCCGGTATTGGCGGCCTGCCCGCGTGCCAAGCTGGTGGACGACCCCGCCAACCCGACCGACTACAGCTGTGGGGTGTTCCGCAACTTCGGCGGGGCGAGCAACCCGAACAACCGGATCACGGCCAACCCGCCACAAGCCGTACCGACACCACCCAGTAGCATGGTCCGCTACCAGTTCCGTTTCCGCATCGCTGCGGAGAGCATCTGCATCGTGCGCCCGCCACAGACCAGCCCACGCATGGTGCTGAACTGGACCAACGGACCTGCCTTGCAGTGCAGCAAGTCCTACGATGTGGATGTGCGTGTAAGCTTGGATGGCGGTGCCACCTGGTGCTTCGGTCCGCCGAGCGCCACCGAGGCCGCCGCCTGTGCCGATACCCAGGATTGGGGCAAGGTCTGCAAAGTCACCATCAACGCTTGCGCCCTACCCGAGGGAGGGAACAACAGCATGGCGCCGACCGGCAATGGTGACCTGACCATGTACCCGAACCCCAACAATGGCGCACAGCTGTTCTTGAACCTGCAACCCGGGATGGAAGCCCCGGAAAGTGGAATGAGCACCGCACAACTCACCATCCACGACCTCACTGGCAAGCAAGTGATCACGCGTACCCTGCCCGTAGAAGGAGGTATGGTGAACTCCCGCATCGACCTGAATGGCGAACTTGGTAGTGGTGTCTACATGGTGAGCCTCACCGTGGGGGATCGGACCCGTACCGCACGGTTGGTCATCCAGCGTTGATCCACCGCCCAGATCGAAGGAACCCCGGTACACGCCGGGGTTCCTTCATTTCAAGCGGTATCGGCCACCCGTTGTGGACTTGCGGTGGGGAGTACCATTTGAACCTCCGATGCCAGCCGATCTTCGGCGCTGTTCCATTGAGACATGCCGGAGCCGCCCCACCGACACCCTATGGATAGAGCAGGTACTTGGCCCGTACCGGAGCGAATCGTTCCAGGCCATCGGCCCATGATGCACGGATCTCCGCCTCCGTGGCTCCAGCGACCACCTGCTCCCGAAGGGAACGGCCACCAGCCAGCTTATCGAAGAACGCATTGAAGAACTTCGACCGATCAGGAGCCGCTTCGTAGAGCCCCAGGAGCCATTGCAGATTCAACCGATGGTCCAATCGGGCTTGAATGGCACCGTACTCCTCCAAGTCCAGACCCTTACACAGCTGCCCTTTGTGGGGAGGGTCCTTCGCACCGGGCATGGGCTTGGGCGTGAATGCGAAGCTGCCGACCGGATTTCCAGGATACCCGATGCACTGGAAGGGTTTCTCCGTGCCGCGGCCAACGCTCACCACGGTGCCTTCGAACAGCCCGAGTGAAGGATAGAGATGGATCGCCGCCATATTGGGCAGGTTCGGCGAAGGCTTCACCGGTGGTGTGTACGGCTCCTGATGGACATAGCCCACACAGGCCACCACAGCAAGGTCGCAGACCACCCCACCATGCAACCACCCTTCACCATTGATCATCCGGGCATACTCACCAATGGTCATCCCATGCACCAATGGCACCGGATGCATCCCAACGAACGAGCTGTACGCCATGTCCAGCACCGGACCATCCACATAGAAACCGTTCGGGTTCGGGCGATCCAGAACCACCACCTTCTTCCCGTTCTCGGCCGCCGCTTCCATCACATGGTGCAAGGTGCTTATGTAGGTGTAGAAACGCACCCCGACATCCTGGATATCGAAGAGCAACACATCCACATCGACGATCTGTTGCGGGCTGGGCTTCTTATTGGACCCGTACAGCGACACCAAGGGAAGTCCAGTGCGTGGGTCGCGGCCATCCTTCACCTGTTCTCCTGCATCGGCCTCGCCGCGAAAGCCGTGTTCCGGCGCGAAGACCTTCACCACCTGCACGTCGAGGGCGAGCAACGAATCCACCAGGTGCCGCGTTCCGATCAGGCCCGTCTGGTTGGTGACCACCGCCACACGCTTCCCGACCAGGAGTGGGAGGTACTCGCTGGTACGCTGTGCGCCAACGCGCAACCCCGGCGACCCTTGGACCGAAGGTTCAGCGCCCACCTGCACGGGTTGGGAATGGCCGCAGGCCCCCCAAAACAAGAGGCTCGAAAGGGTTGCCGCTATCTTCGCCGCAGCCCAAGCCGAGTCCTTCGTGAACATTGCACATTTCATCGCCCGCCGCATCCTTGTGGACAAGGATCGGGCCGATCGGCTATCGCGCCCCATCGTGGGCATCGCGGTATTGGGGATCATCATCGGTATGGCGGTCATGATCGTCACGGTAGGTATCACCACCGGGTTTCAACAAGAAGTACGGGCGAAGGTAACCGGAGCAGGCGGGCACCTGCAGATCACCTCCATACGGCAAACCGACCCGCGGGAGACCCCGCGCATAGCGATCGCTCAGTCCTTCTACCCCTCGCTGGACACCGTACCAGGGGTGGAACACATCCAGATCTTCGCCACCCGGCCGGGGATCATCGAAACGGCGGACGAGATCGAGGGTGTGCTTTTGAAAGGTGTTGGCCCCGACCACAACTGGTCATTCCTGAAGCAACATCTGAAAGCGGGTACCGTGCCGGTGATCGGCGACACCGCGCACCCCATCGACCTGTTGATGTCGAAGTACCTCAGTGATCGTCTGCACATCGGGGTGCACGACACGATAATCGTGTACCTGATCAAGGGCCATGATGATATCAGGCCGCGCAGGTTCTGCGTGAGCGGTCTGTACGAAACGGGCATCGAACAACTGGACCACCAATTGGTGTACGTGGGCATCGACCACCTGCAGCGGTTCGCACAATGGGGTCTCCAGGCGGAAATGATGGTCTACGACAGCCTATCACCGCGCGGGATCCTGATCGAAGGCCTGGCGTTCGGCGGCGACAGGCTTTACCAATATGAATGGCCCGGCACCGAACTCCGCGGCAAGGGCCCCCACTGGATACGAACGAACAAAGACACCACGATCACCTTGGTGGTGAACGATGCCGACCACACCCTGGCCGACACCGCCTGGGTACGGATCATCCCACGAGCCGAAGTGGCTCCCCCCCCCGCCGGGTATCCGCGCGACATGGTGACCGTGGCACGAGGTGGATCCGGCGGCAGCCATACCAAGTACTGTGGTGGCTTCGAAGTGCTGCTGGACCGTTTCGAGGACCTCGCCGAGATGGACGATAGGGTGTACCGCGACCACCTCGACGAACACCTGCGCTCCCAAAGCGTACGTCAGCGCTTCCCGGAGATCTTCGCCTGGTTGGAGCTGTTGGACACCAATGTGGTGGTC
Source organism: Flavobacteriales bacterium (assembly GCA_008016945.1). The sequence continues at coordinate 8,858 of SSGN01000233.1, read as the reverse complement.
ATCATCATCCTGATGGTGATCGTGGCCATCATCAACATGACCAGCGCACTGCTGATCATCATCCTCGAACGCACCCCCATGATCGGGGTGCTGAAAGCGCTGGGCAGCACCAATGGGGCCATCCGGCGGATCTTCTTGATCGATGCCGCCTATATCCTGGGTGTCGGTATCCTGCTCGGCGACATCCTAGGTATCGGGCTTTGTCTGATCCAGCAGCAGTTCGGCATCGTCACCTTACCCATCGAAAGCTATTACGTGGACGCCGTGCCCGTCACCTTGGAGGCACTGCCGATCCTTGGGCTCAATCTCGGCACCATGGCGGTCTGTGTCCTGGCACTGCTGCTGCCCAGCATGTTGGTGACACGGATAGCTCCGGCGAAAGCGATAAGATTCAACTAAGGGTACCTCGAAGGGTGATCCACGGCCGGGTCCCGCTCCATGGCCCGGTGTGGCCAGGGGGCCGGGATCGCCCCCTTGAACCGCGCACTTGGAGTCCGGCGTACCCAGCACCCCGTACCTTCGCCAACAGACCAACCATGCGGCACCCTGCCGCGTTCACCATGCAGATCCACGACAATATCCTCAGCACCATCGGCCACACGCCCATGGTACGGCTCAACAAGATCGTGAAGGACATCCCCGCCACCGTACTCGCCAAGGTGGAGACCTTCAACCCAGGCAACAGCATCAAGGACCGCATGGCCATTAAAATGGTGGAGGACGCTGAGAAGGCCGGGCACCTCAAGCCAGGTTACACGATCATCGAAGGCACCAGTGGCAACACGGGCATGGGGCTGGCCATCGCCGCCATCATCAAAGGCTACAAGTGCATCTTCACCACCACCGACAAACAGAGCAAGGAGAAGGTGGACATCTTGCGGGCCTTTGGCGCGGAGGTGATCGTGTGCCCCACCAACGTGGACCCCGAGGATCCGCGCAGCTACTATTGCGTGAGCAGCCGCCTGGTGAACGAGACACCCAACAGCTGGAAAGCCAACCAGTACGACAACCCCAGCAACGCGCAGGCCCATTACGAGACCACCGGCCCCGAGATCTGGGAACAGACCGGTGGCAAGATCGACCACTTGGTGGTGGGCGTGGGCACGGGTGGAACGCTCTGTGGCACCGGCAGGTACCTGAAGGAGAAGAACCCGAACATCAAGCTGTGGGGGATCGATACCTACGGTTCGGTGTTCAAGAAGCTGAAGGAGACCGGCGAATTCGACAAGAACGAGATCTACCCGTACATCACCGAAGGTATCGGCGAGGATTTCGTGCCCGCCAACGTGGACATGGACCTGATCGATCACTTCGAGAAGGTGACCGACCGCGACGCCGCCATCTACACGCGCAAGATCGTACGCGATGAGGGCATCTTCGTGGGCAACAGCGCAGGCGCGGCCATGGCAGGCCTGATCCAGCTGAAGCAGCACTTCAAGAAGGGCGAGGTCGTGGTGGTGATCTTCCACGACCACGGCAGCCGCTACGTGGGCAAGATGTTCAACGACGACTGGATGCGGGAACGCGGCTTTTTGGTGGAAGAAAAGCCCACGGCGGGCGACCTGCTGAAAGGCAAGGAACTGCAACTACTGAGCGTGGAGGCCGATGAACCGGTATTGGTGGCGATCGACAAGATGCGTGCGCACAACATCGACCAGCTGCCCGTGTTCGAGAACGGCAAGCCGGTAGGCACCATCACCGATGCACGCCTGTTCGACGCGATCCTGGAAGATGCCGAGGTGCGCACCCAAGCCGCACGGGTGGTGATGGGCCCCGCCCTGCCGGTGCTGATGGTGGATGCCACATTGGACGAGGTGGCCAAGCGCTTGGGCAATGGATCACCGGCGGTGCTGGTGGAACAAGCGAACGGCTACGGGATCCTCACCAAGCAGGACATCATCGGGAAATTGAAATGATGGGCAATGCGCCCGTTCGCGCCCTCCCCCGGATCATCGGGCAATGCACCCGTACCTGCGACCCTCTGGGTCGCCCGACACCAATGATCGGCCCACGCACCCATACCAGCGCCGCATTGGATCGCACCGGATGCGTGGCATGGGCGACGCGGCTACGGGTGCTGCGGATGAAACCGGCGTAAACGACCCATAATAACCATGGCCCTGCGCTACCGAAAACACATCCGCCTGCCGGACCATGCATACATGCACGGCGCGTATTTCGTGACGCTATGCACGGCGTACCGCAGGCAGGTTTTCGGGCGGGTCGTAGGAGCGGATGCCGACGCACGCATTGAACTGACCGCCGTGGGACGCATCGTGGATGAATGCTGGCGCGCCATCCCGGACCATTTCCCGAACGCACGGCTGGATGAAACGCAGATCATGCCGGACCATCTGCATGCGATCATCGTATTGGAACGGGGGCGTGGCAATGATGGGGCGGCACCGGTAGCCGGGGCGACCCAATGGGTCGCGGCTACGGGTGCGGAGGACGAAACCATCTGCGCCCCCACGGACGAAACCGTTCGCAGGGCGCATGGTCCCCGGCGCGGTTCGCTGGGGGCGATCATCGGTGTGTTCAAATCCGAAACCACCAAACGCGTGAACCGGATGAACGCGACCATGGGCAAACGCCTGTGGCAACCCAATTTCCACGAACGGACCATCCGCGAATACACCGGCGAAAGGGGGCGCATCGCGCAGTACATCGCGGAGAATCCGGCGAAATGGCGGTGAACATGGCCGACTTCAGCACTCTCGGAGATCTGCCTGCGTTCCTATCATGGGTAGGCCAAGGAACACGCAAACTATTCAACCCGAAACCCGTTCGATCAAAGATCGGTGAAGCCCCGATATTGGACTTCTTCATCGGAACGTTCGTCTTGATCGGCCTCTTTGCACTGGTCATTACCGAGTGGTATCTGGCTCCCTCATAACATGGCTCTTTCCGACCAGATGCACCGCACCATCGCGGTCCCCACCCTCCCCCAGCGCATCATCTCGCTCGTCCCTTCCCAAACCGAACTACTGTACGACCTCGGCCTCGGCGATCGCGTCATCGGCATCACCAAATTCTGCCTCCATCCGGAGGCCTGGTTCCGCAGCAAACCCCGTGTGGGCGGTACCAAGAAAGTGGACATCGAAAAGGTACGCGCGCTGAAGCCGGACCTCATCATCGGCAACAAAGAGGAGAACGAACGCGCCGACATCGAGGCGCTGGAGCAGGAATTTCCGGTCTGGATGAGCGACATCGACGACCTGGATGGTGCGCTGGACATGATCCGCCGTGTGGGCGCCCTGACCGGTACCACGGCTGGGGCCGAACGCATCGTTGCGGGCATCGAGCGCGGTTTCGCGGGGCTCCGACCATCAACGGAGGGGTATAGCGTGGCCTACCTGATCTGGCGTGATCCGTGGATGGTGGCCGGACCAGGCACGTTCATCAACGACATGCTGAAGCGTTGCGGTCATGCCAACGCCTTCGCCCACCGCACGGAACGCTATCCGGAGATCACCTCCGCAGAACTGGCCGCCGCCGATCCCGACCTCATCTTCCCGTCATCGGAACCCTATCCGTTCAAGGAAAAGCACATCGCGGAGTTGAACCTGATCCTGCCCGGTGCGCCCGTGCGGTTGGTGGATGGCGAGCTGTTCAGCTGGTACGGATCGCGGCTTCTTCAGTCGCCAATGTACTTCAGTGGTCTGACCAAGGGTTGAGCGGTGGGCTGCCTCAATACGCGGGGCCTACCTTTGCGAAGCACGCGTTTCATGCGATCATTCCTCACCCTCCTGCTCACGCTGTTGACCTTCGGGGTCATCCACGGGCAACGTGTGGGGATGGTGTTGAGCGGCGGAGGGGCCACAGGGCTTGCCCATATCGGTGTGATGAAGGCCTTGGAGGATAACGGCATCCCGATCGACTACATCGCCGGCAGCAGCATGGGTGCATTAGTGGGCGGATTGTATGCCGCTGGATTCTCTCCTGCCGAGATCGACTCGATGTTCCATACCGACCTCTTCCAGACCATGGCCGAAGGCGGTATCGAACCGGAATACCAGTACTACTTCAAGCAGGATCCATCGGATGCATCGCTCATCGGCCTCAAGTTGGATCTGGACACCCTGCTCCAGTACTCACTTCCCACCAACCTCCGCGAACCAACCCTGATGGACTATGAGCAGATGGTGGTCCTGGGACCTGCCTCGGCGCTGGCCGGGTACGACTTGGACAACCTGTTCATCCCTTTCCGTTGCGTGGCCTCGGATCTTACGGACCAACGATCGGTGGTCTTCCGAAAAGGGGATCTGGCCCAATCGATCCGCGCGAGCATGAGCTATCCGTTCTACTTCAAGCCGATCCGGGTGGATGGGCACCTCATGATGGACGGCGGCCTGTACAACAACTTCCCAAGCGATGTGATGTACAGTGATTTCATGCCGGATTTCATCGTGGGCAGCAACGTTTCTGATAACAGCCCGCCACCAAGCGAAGATGACCTCCTTGGGCAATTACGGGCGATGATGCAGGAGCGCACCACCTATAAGATCGACTGTGCGAACAGCCTGATCGTGGAACCGCGCACCTCCAACACCCTGTTCGACTTCAGCGACCCTTCCGTACCGATAGCCGAGGGGTATGCCGAAGCGATGAAGCACATGCCGGAGATCCTCGCGCAGGTGAAGCGGCGGGTCGGTCCACAGGAATTGGCCGCACGGCGTCGCCAGTTCCGGGCACGTCTTCCAGCCATTGTGTTCGGGGATCTGCGGATCCATGGCCTTACCCGTGCGCAAACGCGGTTCGTGGACCGGAGCTTGGATCGCGGGAGCGAGCTTCTTGGCCCCAAGAATTTTAAACCCAAGTACTTCCGGTTGATGGCCGACCGCAACATCGCGCAGCTCTATCCCAAGGCCACCTACGTGCCGGATCGCGGCCGCTTCGACCTGGACCTTTATGTGAAACGGGAGAAGAACCTGCAGGTGCTCTTCGGCGGCATGTTCTCGTCCAGGCCCATCAACACAGGCATGGTAGGGCTCCGTTACAATCTCTTCGGCCGCAGTTCGGCAAGTCTCGAAGCCCTCTCCTACTTCGGGAAATTCTATGCGGCAGGGCAATTGCGGCTTCGTGTCCATCTGAGCACCAAGGCACCGATCTTCCTGGAGCCCATGTTCAACCTGCATCGTTGGGATCATTTCCGAAGTTTCAGTACGTTCTTCGATGAGGTGAATCCATCCTTCATCGTGATCCGAGAGACCTACGGAGGAGTGAACGCCGGCCTGGGTCTGGGGAACAAAGGCCTGCTGCGGTACGACCTCCGGTTGGGTGAGACCCTGGATCGTTATTACCAAGGCCTCGAATTCACCGGGCAGGACACCACGGACGCCACCACCTTCAAGCATTTCACCACGGGGCTACTGATCGAGCGGAACTCGTTGAACCGAAAGCAGCATCCGAACGCTGGCGAGGCATTGAGCGCCACTGTGCGGTATGTGAACGGCGATGAGCATACGGATCCGGGATCCCTCACCAGGGCGACCCAGGCGAACTACAAGGCGCACCATGATTGGGTCGTGGCCAAAGTGAGCCTGGACAAATACTTCCTGCCTCGCGGCATCTTCAAGTTCGGCCTTCTGGCCGAAGGGGTCTTCAGCACCATGCCCGCATTCCAGAACTACACCGCGAGCGTGATCCGGTCGCCCGCATTCCAGCCAACGCCGGAGATCAAGACCTACTTCATCGACCGCTTCCGTGCACCGCAGTATGCGGCCGGGGGTATCCGCGCCATCATCGCCGTGGCCCGCAACAAGTTCGATCTTCGTCTGGAGGGATACGTCTTCCAGCCCTATGAGCCCTTCTTCCGTGATCACGATGGCCAGGTGGCACGTTCGGCCGCGTTCTCGGAGCGTGCCTACCTCGGCTCAGGATCATTGATCTACCAGAGTCCGTTGGGGCCGGTGTGGTTCAACCTGAGCTATATCGATGGCCTGCGGCGACCATGGGTCTGGAGCTTGAACTTCGGCTATATCATCTTCAACCGACAAGGCCTGGAATGATCACGCACGCACTGCTGGACACGTACGAGTCCGTACAGGGCGAGTATGAAAGGCTTCCCTTGAGCGAACGGCCTGATGAACTGTTGTGGAGCATGGTGGATGGCTTGGTGCTCGATCTGCACATGACCAAGCACGGCTATGCCTCAGCGGGCTACGTGAAGCATCTGGACCGCGAATTGAAGCGGCTGTGTGCGGATGAGAGCGTGGTGAAGCGCCTTCGCGAGCTCATGTTCTGAGCACGTGTGAAAAAAGCGAAAGCCCTCCTTCCGAAGGGCTTTCACAAGATCGGTCACTGGTTCAGGCCTGCGCTGTCGGCCCACCGAAGTTCATCGGTATCTCGGGCATCTCGCTTTCGCGGATCGGTCCATGCACCTGTTCGAACTTCTGCACGTTATCAGCCAAGGCCCGCATGAGACGCTTGGCGTGCTGCGGGGTGAGCAGGATACGCGCCCGCACCTTCGCTTTGGGAACACCGGGCATCACACGCACGAAATCCACCACGAACTCAGAATTGCTATGGGTGATGATGGCGAGGTTGCTGTAAATGCCATCTGCCACCTCTTCACTGATCTCGATGTTCAGTTGATTGCCGCGGGCCTGGTCCTTTTGATCTGCCATTGTCAGGGGGGGGTTATGAACACGCAGGGGCGCGATCCCGCGCCCCTGCTACGTTCATGATGATCAGTCGTTCACCTCTTCGGCCACATTCTCGGCCTGGAGTCGTGCGTACTCGTCCTTGTTGGCCACGATGGTGGTCTGATAGGAACGAGCGCCGGTACCTGCCGGGATCAAGTGGCCCACGATCACGTTCTCCTTCAAGCCCAACAGATGGTCTTCCTTGGCGTTCACTGCGGCCTCGTTCAACACCTTGGTGGTCTCCTGGAAGGAGGCTGCCGAGATGAAGCTCTCCGTTTGCAACGAAGCGCGGGTGATCCCCTGGAGCATGGTGCGGGCCGTTGCGGGCTTCGCAGGACGGGCCTCCACGGGCTTGGCATCCTTGCGCTTCAACGCACTGTTCTCGTCACGCAGCTTGCGCATGGTCACGATCTGGCCTTCTTTGAGGCCGGCACTGTCACCAGCTTCGGTCACCACCAGCTTGTCATAGATCGCATCGTTCTCGCCCATGAACTCGATCTTGTTCACGCTCTGGCGCTCCAGGAAACGGGTATCTCCGGGATCCTCGATCTCCACTTTACGCATCATCTGACGGACGATCACCTCGAAGTGCTTGTCGTTGATCTTCACGCCCTGCATGCGGTACACCTCCTGCACCTCATCCACCAGGTACTCCTGCACACGGGTGGGTCCCTGGATATCGAGGATGTCACCTGGTGCGATGGATCCATCGCTGAGCGGTGCACCGGCTTTGATGAAGTCGTTCTCCTGGACCAGGATGTGCTTGCTCAAGGGCACCAGGTAGTACTTCTTCTCCCCGGTGCGGCTCTCCACGATGATCTCGCGATTGCCACGCTTGATCTTACCGTAGGAGATGATACCATCGATCTCGCTCACCACGGCCGGATTGCTCGGGTTACGGGCCTCGAACAGTTCGGTCACGCGGGGCAGACCACCAGTGATATCACCACCCTTACCGCTGCTACGTGGGATCTTCACGAGCACGTCACCCGCTTCGATCTTCTTGCCGTCCTCCACGATGATATGAGCGCCAACGGGCAGGCTGTAGCTCTTGAGCTCCTCCTTCCCTTTGGGGTCCATGATCTTGATGGTCGGGTTCTTCTTCTTATCGCGGCTCTCCACGATGACCTTCTCTGCGAAGCCGGTCTGCTCGTCGATCTCTTCACGGTAGGTCGCGTTCTCCTCGATGCTCTCGAATTCCACCTTACCGGCGAGTTCCGAGATGATCACCGCGTTGTACGGGTCCCAGGTGCAGATCAGATCGTTCTTGCCGATCGCCTTGCCGCCCTTGTTGTAGATCATGGCGCCGTACGGGATGTTGCTCGTGGTGAGCACAATGCCCGTGTTGGCATCCACGATACGCATCTCGGTGCTGCGGCTGATGACCACTTCCGCGTCGGCCCCCTTGCGGTCCTTCTTGGCCACGGTGCGGAGCTCGTCGATCTCGAGGATACCGTCGTATTTCGCACGGATCTCGCTCTCTTCGGTGATCTTGCCGGCCACACCCCCCACGTGGAAGGTCCGCAGCGTAAGCTGTGTACCGGGCTCACCGATGGACTGTGCCGCGATCACACCGACCGCTTCACCCTTCTGGACCATGCGGCCCGTGGCCAGGTTCCGTCCATAGCACTTCACGCAGACCCCCTGCTTCTGTTCGCAGGTCAGCACGCTACGGATCTCCACCTCTTCGATCGGGCTCTCGTTGATGGCCTTGGCGATATCCTCCGTGATCTGCTCACCACCGGACACCAGGAGTTCACCCGTTTGCGGATGGAGCACATCGTGCACGGCACAACGGCCCAACACACGATCATACAGGCTCTCCACCACCTCTTCGTTCTTCTTCAGGGCGGTGGCCACCAGACCGCGAAGCGTTCCACAGTCCTCGTTGGTGATCACCACATCCTGCGCCACGTCCACCAGTCGGCGGGTGAGGTAACCGGCATCGGCGGTCTTCAGTGCCGTATCGGCCAGACCCTTACGCGCACCGTGGGTGGAGATGAAGTACTCCAAGATGGAAAGACCTTCCTTGAAGTTGGAGAGGATGGGGTTCTCGATGATGTCCTGTCCTCCACCGGCGCCGCTCTTCTGCGGCTTGGCCATCAGACCACGCATACCGCTGAGCTGACGGATCTGCTCCTTGGAACCACGGGCACCGCTGTCCATCATCATGTAGATGGAGTTGAAGCCCTGGCGGTCGTTCTTGATGCG
>SSGN01000117.1 GCA_008016945.1 Flavobacteriales bacterium | reverse complement strand
CCCCTGCACGTGCTGCACGAGCCCCTCACCCCGCTCCATGTCAGCGCCACCCTGCGGATCGAGGTGCCCGAATTGCCCGAAGCCGTGCAACACAAGGCCCTGGTGGTACGCCTGAACGACGGTGGCGGCACCAAGGCCGAAGGGGGCACTTTCGCCAACGGAGCCATCACCGCCAACGTGCGTTCGTTCGGGAGGTACACCGTGATGGTCGATACCGTGGCGCCGGTGATCACCAACGTGGACCTGAAGGCCGATATGAAGGGCCGTTCCCGTTTCACCCTGAAGGTGAGCGATGACCTCAGCGGCGTGGACAAGTGGAAGGGCACCATCGACGGTGCGTGGGTGCTGATGGAGTACGAACCCAAGACCAAGACCCTGATGCACACGTTCGATGAGCACACGCAGACGCCGGGTACCAAGACGTTCGCGTTGGAGGTCACGGACGAGCGGGGGAACTTGGCGCGTTACGAGTTGAAGTTCACCCGGTAGAGGCTGTCGGGGCTTGAAGTCTCGCCGTGTCGGGGAACTTGGTGTTGGAGCGGGGAACGGATCAAGTAGAGGCGTGGAGAACGCAGAGAAGATCCGCCCTCCATCCGCGTGCCGCTGAAGCTTCAGCGGAGGTGTAAGGTGGGCAAGCCATGCCATAGGCGGGAAAGCCGGGGCTGATCGACGAGCGCTCTTTTCTGCGTTCTCCGCGCCTCTGCATGAACCCATCCACAGGAAAAGAAGACCGGATCTGAGGGGCTGCGCGTGGATCGCGGTTCGTGCATTGGCTTGGTGCGATCTTTGCACAAAGCGACCAACGACTTTACCCTATGAAACTTCGCGCCATCCCGCTCATCCGCCGCAGCTTTGGTGTGGGCGTATTCGCCTTCCTCACCGCTCCGGTCCTCTACGCACAGGAGGAGGTCGTTGTCCCCGCCCCGGTCGCTCCGCCGATCACCGATCCCGACGCACCGCTCCTGCTCGTGGAACAGATGCCCGAGTACCCCGGTGGGCAGCAAGCGATGTTCGCCTTCATCAGCAAGGAGTTGAAGTACCCGGAGGAGGCTATCGACAATGGCATCGAGGGCACCGTGGTGATCTCCTTCGTGGTGGAGCGCGATGGCAGCATCGGCGAGGCCAAGGTGCTGCGCGGCCTCGGCGGCGGATGCAGCGAGGAGGCCCTGCGCGTGGTGAAGAGCATGCCCCTGTGGAAACCCGGCATGCAGGGTGGCAAGCTGGTGCGCACCAGCTACAACCTACCCATCCGGTTCAAGTTGCAGGATAAGCGGCCGAAACGCTGAAGCACCCTTCGTTCTCAGACACACCAAGTAGTAGGAACGGCGCGAAGACCTCCGCACCGTTCGCATGTGTAACGCCCGTCCGCCCCATTCATCAAGGCACGATGAACTTGGCCGTCGCCATGGTCCCGGACACCATCGCGCGCAGGAGATACGTGCCCGGAACTGCGGCACCGATGTGGTAGGAGCCGTCGGCGAGTTTGCGAATGGGCACCTTGCGGCCAAGCGCATCCAGCATCTCCACATGGGTGGCGGTGCCTTGCGTCGTACGCACCATGATCCTCTCCGGGTCCTCCGTAAGGCCCACCTGCAACGCGGCACCGGGCGCTTGCGTTTCTCGGCCGATGGAGGTGGATGTGGACACATGCACCACCTGCGTCACATGGTTGCACTGTGCATCAGGGATGAACGAAACACGGTAGTAGCCGGTGTCCAGGCCCGTCCACGAAGCGGTGGCCACGCCATTGAACACGTCGCCCACCAGCTCAAATCCCTCAAGCCCGCGGAGTAGCTGTGCCGTACCGGCCACAGTACCCTGCAACGGGAGTGGTTCGGTGGCATCGGGCACGGCCTCCAAAAGGTGTACTTCGCCCATCATGGCGTCGGGTGCCGTACCGACCTCCTCGATCGATAGCGCGAGGTTGTCGCAACTGTGTGCCACCATCATCGCTTGGAGGTCGATCACGTTGCCACATGCCAGATCATACAGGCGGACGGTGTATGTATGGCCTGTTGGAACATTCGCGAACCATGATGCGCCCGGATATCCGCATGGTCCATCGCCCCAGTTGTACCCGGTGCAACCGTAGCAGGACTCCGTGACCATCTCCGTGGCACCATCCTGCACCAAACGCAAGTACGTGAGGCTGTCAACAGGCACACAACAGGGTGTCTGGGACATGGAAGTGCAGTATGGGACCTCCACCGCCCCTACCGAGATCATGGCCCCGCCGCCGGTCCACGTGAGGTGTGCATCTGCTATCTGCCACTCCAACTGCTCCATCTCCACCTCCCCGGTCTGTATCACCTCTCCACTGCTATACACCTGCCATGTATGCGTGCCCGGCGGAAGGGCGGGTGAAGACCCTAACGTCAGCATGACATCACCCGTGGACCAAACGATCGAATCCATCGGAGTACTGCAACTAATGTCCACCCACCCTTCCGTGCAGGTGCCGAACGGGTGGTAGCGGTAGAACACCCCGCACTGGCCTGCGGCAAGGAAAGGCAGCAGGCTGAAAAGAGTCAGGATAGTGTTGCGCATGGCTTGTGGGTTGATTGAGTTGTTTGGGCAGATGTGGGCTCAAGGAGCCGATGTGATCACGAACCACGCGAACCGGCCCGTGCCGTGGAAGTACAGGATGTAGGTACCGCTGCTCAACCCCGGATCGGGAATGGCATGGGTGCCGGGTAACAAAAGCCCCTCACCTAACCGATGTCCGGCGGAATCGGTCAATTCGTAGGGCATTTCTCGGTCTTGCAGTACACCTTCATGGTCCGTGATATGCAACAGCCCCGCCTGCGGTGTGACACTGATCAACGCTTCGACCCCGCCCGGCCGTGGTCCAATATTGATCGTCTCGTCGGCGCAATATGGAATGGGGACAGGTGCGGGTTGCCCACAGGTAGTGGCTGGCGTCGTGGGCGGGTCAGTATAGAGTGGTTTGCACGGAGCGTAGGGGGGCACGGCGAAGGTGCTGTAACTAAAACTGCCGTTGTACGTGGTACCGGGTCCCCAGTAATACGAACCGGCACCGGGTGGGCGTACGGCACTAGGTGCTTGCACGGTGTTGGGAGTACCGTTCATGTTGATCAAGTGGAAGGTGAACGGTTCCTCTGGCGCAGGTAGCGGGCAGTACTCCCGTCCATTGCTCCTCACATTGCACCTTATCATGTCAATGGCATTCGCGTGGGTCGGGCATCCCGTACACCCCGCATTCGTCCTGCCGCGCAGCCAGATGCGCGCATTGCAGTTCACCGTGAAGTTGCTCTGTTCGAAGACCACACGGCCCGCTAGATAGTCACTCTCCAGTAAGTTCGGGAAGTACTCACAACTTGCCGGAACTGCATCGGACACGTAGCAATAGTTCGCGTCCTCCTCGTAGAAATTGCACGACGAAAATACCGTACGATAATCTGGCCCGGACGGGGGCCATGCAGTTACCGAAGCATTGTAGAACGGCCCCACCCGACCGTAGAAGGTGCAGTCCTTGAACTGCACCGCCTTGGACCGCTGCCAACTACAATACGAACTGGGGTCCGCCGAAGGCCGAAAGGTACAGTTGCTAAAACTGATGTTCTTCGTGGATGCACTGGCTTGGTCAGTAATGAATCCGCAGAATCTATTCCCAGAGAATTCGCAATTGGTGAATGTGCCGTTCGCCACCATGCTCGGTGAAGTACAAACAGCGTTTGGAGGTTCGAGTTCCGCATCAAACCCACTGGCCATTGCGGACACGATACGGCCAATACCGTTGTAGTTGAACTGGCTACCCGAAATGGTCAGCCCGTTCCCACCGCCCCATGACATTCCGGTCCTGCAATTGAAGTTAAACCAACTGTTGGTGATGGCTATGTTCATCGCTGGCGCATCGGAAGAGCATAGCATCATACCATCTCTTCCGAAATGAGAGACCCGCACATTGGCAATCTTGATATTGTCGCACGAAGCTGCAATTAGTCCGTCATAGCCGATCTGGTAGCCGTCGTAATTGTACTTGCCCCCAATGATGGCACCGTTAATATTGCCATCGAGTTTCAATTGCTTTATGGTCGTCTTACTGCAATTGTCCAAATGGATCATCGCCCCAACTTCGGCCACCTCAGTCCAATTAAGCGTTGAGTTGTTACAAGCGACATTCACCTTGGCATGCACCACGCCCCCCACCATGACGAAACGGCCGTACTTCAGACAGTCCTCGAAACGAATGACGGGGTGTCCAGTCCCTGCCAATTCAACTTCGGTACAGTTCACCAGTTTGAAAGGAATGCTGTACTCCACGAAACCTCCGGTACCCGGTGCGGGCGTCCACTGCTTGCCTACGATGAACTCTCCATTGGGAATTGACAGCTTTGTGTACCCGCCTCGTGCATTTATCCAAGCAGCCGCAGCCCGGAAGGCTTCATGGTCACTACAATTGTCATTCGGCACGGCTCCAAACGTTGTGATTGATATGGTCGCGATATTCGGCGGCAAAGGGAACGCCCAAGGATTCGGGTATACCACAGGCGGGCATTGAGCACGCAACAACATCACAAGGAACAGAGCAACGGAGGTGAGAAGGAAGCGTATGACGAACCAGTTGGTGTTTCAAGCCGACGCACTCAGGGCATAGGTTCAGCCTATGCTTAAACCAAAGCTAAACTCCATTCTCAAGATGCCGAATGCGATTTTCACGCATTGTTGCATTCCTACTGGGACGCCCTGCACCTCCGTACGCCCCGCGTCTGCATACACGACCCATCAAGTGTTCCCAGCCGCTGTTTTACCTTGCCGCCATGTTCCGCCCGGTGATCGCTGCCGCAGCCCTGCTCCTGTTGCTGCCTGCCTGCAAGAAGGAGCAGGTGAAGGAGTACAAGGTCTCGTTGCAGGCCACTTGTTTCGATTGCGTGGTGCAGTATGCCTCCGGCCCGGACCGTGGCCGTTTCGACACGCTGCATGGCTCCATCAATGGCAGCGATACCCTGCGCGAGACCGGAAACTACGTGCTGACGATGAAGGAGGACGAACCGATCTTCTTCCGGGCCTGCCGCATCACCCCGGACAGCGCCCGCTTCGGCGACATCGAACTCTTCGCCGATGGCGACATCCAGCCGCTTTCGGCTTCCGTGGGCCGCGAAGTGGATTGCGCGGTGATCAATCAGTCCGTGCAGTATCGCTGAGGATGCGGGATGACCGGCATCCGGATCGGACGCTCGGCCATCCCTTTCTATCCACCACCTGCTGCGGATCCCCTCCACCCCCACTCCTTGCAGTAGTGGGCTCTCTACGGTGGTCTCTCATCCGAGCAGGAGCTTGCAGGTACGTTGCCCGTGGATCCGGCCGGAGTGCTTCTCTCCGCACGCTCTCACCCGCGCGGCATCTCCTCATCATGCGGACCCTCCTGTGCAACGCGGCGCAAACGTACCCCACGCACGCACAGCGATCGTCACCGGATCGCATGGTTTGTGTAAAGGATGATGTTGATACGGGATCCCGAACGGGCCTCTGCCTACTCGTGATCGCGGCCGTGGCCCTTGCCCCGCTGCTCGAACAGTTCCTGTTCGGCCTTCAACACGGCCTTCAGCGAGTCGCTCACCTCCTTCTGCTCGAAGCGCTCCAAATTGGGCTGTCCGGCCACCACCCATGCGCTGTACCACACATTGCCCAAGGTCATGATGGAGGCGTTCATCCGTTCCTCCACCATGCCCATCATGGCATCCTCGTAGGCCTTGGTGAACTCCTGCGAGTACACGCGCATGGATCCGCGCCCACGCGACTCGAACACGTACTTCCGGTCCTCCGGATACGTCTCGCTCAATCGCTTCTCGATGTTCAGCACGCTGTCCACCAGCATGTGGCTGGCATACACGGCCTCCCATGCCACGTCGAGGATGCGGTCCACGTAGGTGGCGCGGCCCACGAGGTGGTCGTAGTTCTCGGCGCTCAGCTCGGGGATGCGGCTTTCCCAGAACGCATGGATGCCGTGCTGGTTGGTGAGTTGGCCGTTGTAATTCTCGGTGGTGTGCAGCGGCACGTGCGCATCGCCCACGTAATGGCCGATCTCGGCGCTGTTGCGCAGGATCCGGTCCACGTCGCCGCGCTGGAAGGCGGTCACCAACCGGCCGAACATCACTTCGATGTGCCACGGCACGATGCCGTACGCCTGCAAGGTGTCCTCGCTGTACTTCGCCACGGCATCGCTCCACTTGCGGGGCATGGCCTCGAAGGGATCCACGCCCCCGTGCGCGTAGTGGTCTATGTCGATGTAATGGCGCTGGGCCTCGCCCTCCACGGCGTAGCGGCGCTTGTCGGGGTCCACGGCGTGGTCGGTGATGAAATCGATGTGGCGCTTGTAGAAGCCGAACATCTCGGGCGGCAGGGTGAAGCAGGCCATGCGGTTGATGCGCTTGTGGCCGTAGAAGCCCCATGCGTGCGCGGGTTCCACCGTGCGCGAGGGCAGCAGCACGATGGCCGCCACACCGAGCAACAGGGTCATCAGCAGGGTCTTGCGGATCATGCCTTGCGGGATGTATCGAGCAGCACCAGTTCGCCATCGCGCAGGATGGGGATGGCCGTGCTCTGGTCGGGCGTGAGGCAGTACTTCACATCGGGCAGCAGGTGCAGCTGTTGGATGCGGCGGCGGCGGGGCGCGGCTTTCAGGATGCCCATGAAGTTGTCGCGCGCGGCCATGTACATGTACTTGGCGGCGATACTGCTGTCCTCCTCCACCCCGAACTTGCCGCTCTCCAGCAGCCGCTCCATCACCGCACCGGCGAAAACGCTGTCCTCCAGGTTGAACTTGTCCTTCCAGCCGGAGCAGAGCAACAGGATGTTATCGTCCTGCTGCACGAGCCAGTCGCTCAGCGCGGTGAGGTTGGGGAACGAGCCCACCACCAGTTGCCGGGCCCCTTTGGCCAGGTTGATGGCCTTGGTGCCGTTGGTGGTGGTCATTACGATGGTCTTGCCGCGGAGGTCCTGCCCCACGTAGGCCAATGGCGAGTTGCCATAGGCGAACCCCTGCACCACCTCGCCATTGCGTTCGGCGGCGGCGATGTACCCGCTACGGCCGATGTATTGCGAGGCCTCTTCTATGGTGGCCACGGGGATGATGCGGTCGATGCCGCTCTCGAAGGCCGCCACCATGGCGCTGGTGGCACGCAGCACATCGATCACCACCACGATGCCCATGTCCTGCGCATACAGCGGAAACTGTGCGGGCGAGAAGCATACCTCTACCCGGTACTTGTATTCGCTGTTGCGGATGTCCTCCATGGATCAGGGTTTGGTGAGGAAAGGTAGCTTCACCACCACGCCTTTCAATGCTTTACCACGCACATCGATCCAAAGTGGGGTCCCCTCCTTGGCCATGGCGGTGGGCACATAGGCCATGCCGATGGGTTTCTGCAAGGTGGGGCTTTGGGTGCCGCTGGTGACCTTGCCCACCACCTTGCCAGCCTCGTCCAGCACGGGATGGTCGTGACGTGGGATGCCCCTTTCCACCAGTTCGAAGCCCACGAGCTTACGGGCGGTACCGTTCTCTTTCTGGGCCTTCAGCACGGGGGCGTCGATGAAGTCCTTGGTGAACTTGGTGATCCAGCCCAGCCCGGCCTCCATGGGCGAGGTGGTGTCGTCGATGTCGTTGCCGTAGAGGCAGAAGCCCATCTCCAGGCGCAGGGTGTCGCGTGCGGCGAGGCCACAAGGCTTGATGCCGAAGGGCGCACCGGCTTCGAACACCACGTTCCAGGCTTTCTCGGCGAGGGCGTTGGGCATGTAGATCTCGTAACCACCGGAACCGGTGTACCCTGTGGTGCTGATCAGCACCAGCCCCACCCCTTTCATCTCGGCGTACTTGGCGGTGTAATAGGGCATGCTGGCGATATCCTCGGTGAAGAGCCCCTTCAGGGTGTCCACCGCCTTGGGACCTTGCACGGCCAGCAGGCTCATGCGATCGCTGATGTTCTCCAGTTGGGCATCGAAGGTGTTGTGCTGTTGGATCCAGGCCCAGTCCTTCTCGATGTTGCTGGCGTTCACCACCAGGACGTAGTGGTGGTCGTCGCCCTGCTGCATGCGGTACACCAACAGATCGTCCACGATGCCCCCTTTCCCGTTGGGCATGCAGCTGTACTGCACTTTGCCTACTTCGAGCTTACTGGCATCGTTGCTGGTGACCTTCTGGATAAGGTCCAAGGCTCCCGGTCCCCGTACGATGAACTCCCCCATGTGGCTCACGTCGAACACCCCAACGGCGTTGCGCACGACGTGGTGCTCATCGTTCACGCCGGTGTACTGCACCGGCATGAGGTAGCCTGCGAAAGGCACCATCTTGGCGCCGAGGCTTTCATGCACCTGGGTAAGGGCGATCTTCTTCAGTTCTGCGGTCGTTTCCATGGGGCTGTTGCGTTCAATGGCGCGCGGGGCGCTCTTCGATCAGGTTGTTGAAAAGGGTGAGGTAGCGATCCCGCCAGGCGTGTACGGAGTAGTGTTCCTCCACGGTGCGCCTGGCCTCGGCTCCCAACCGGCTGCGAAGGTCGGCATCTTCCACGAGCCATCCGATCTTCCGTACCCATTCGTCGGTGTCGGTGGCCAGGTAGCCGTTCACCCCGTCCTGGATGATCTCGCTGTTCACCCCCACCGGGCTCATGATGGTGGGCAGGCCCAGGCCCATGTACTGCAGGCCCTTCAGCCCGCACTTGCCTTTGGTCCATTCATCATCGGGCAGGGGCATGATGCCGATGTCGATGCCCGCCAGGTCCTGTAGCTCGGTCTCCTTGCGCCAGGGCATGCCTTGGATGCCGAGGGAGGGTTCCCGGTAGGTGCCATCGCCGATCACCCGGAAGGCCACGCGGTCGCCGAAGCGCTCCTTCAACCGTTCCAGGAAGGGCAGCGCGTGCTGGAAATGCTGGATGGTGGTGATGCTGCCGCTCCAACCGATGGTGACGGGGCCTTCGCGGCGTACCGGTACGGGGCGGTATTCCTCGGTATCGATCGTGGTGGGCACGATGGTCACCCTGGGGTTGTGCCGCCGGGCATAGTCCGCCAGGTAGGCGTTGCCGGCGAACACGAGGTCGGCCAGGGCGATGATCCGTGCGGTCTTATCGGGGTCCTTCATCCATGCCCACCGCCGGTTGGCATCGCTCACGTTGGAGAGCCAGATGGAATCATCGAAGTCGTAAACGATGCGCGCGCCGCGTTTCCGAAAGGCGCGTTCGAAGCTCGTACTACGCGTCATGAGCGCTTCCCGGCAGATGAACACGATATCGAACCGGTCGGACCGCGCTACATCGCGGCGACGCTTGAGGATGCTGCGCCGTACGAAGAGCAGCTTGTCCCAAAGGTGCCCCGGTCGGTAGAGGAAGGCATCGTCGCTGGCCTCGACCAGGTGGCTCACTTCGCACTGGAACCCATTGGCCTCCAGGTGTTGCAGGTATTGCTCGAACCGGAAACGCTGGTTGGGACTGCGTTCCGGGCGGTGCGAAGCGATGAAGAGGATGCGCGGCATGCTGTTACCTGGTGGCCTTCGCAGGGCCCCATGCAAATGTGGTGAACGTGGCGCTACGGTGCACGTCAGTCCCTCCAACTCGGCGGCAGGCCTCGTTCGACCTCGATGTTCCCGAAAGTGCCGCTCTTGCGGGCTCCCACCGCCTTGGCCCAGGGAGCCATGCGTGCCAGGCCTTCCTGCAGGGTGGTCTCCCGCACCTTGCCGAACACACGCTCCACCTTGCTATGGTCACTGAAGGCGAACACCACTTCATTGCGGGCCGCCAGGTGGCGCAGTTCTCCATTCATCCCCATGGCCTCCATGACCAGCTTGGCCAGTTCGTTCACGGTGTAGGGGGTGTCGGCCCCCACGTTGAACACCTCTCCATAGGCCTCAGGGGTCATGGCCGAACGCGCGATCAGCGGGGCGATGTCGCCCACATAGGTGAAGGCCCGTTGTTGGAGGCCATCGCCGAACACGGTGAGGGGCTGCCCCTGCATCAACTGGTTCATGAAGATGCCCACCACGTTGCGGTAGCGGTCGCCGATGTTCTGGTACTCGCCGTACACGTTGTGCGGGCGGAACACCACGTAGTTGAGACCGAACATGTGGCGCGCAGCGGCAAGGTCCATCTCCACAGCCAATTTGGCCACGCCGTAGGGGTCCTCCGGCTTGGGTACCATATCCTCGCGCATCGGTGGCTTCAGGGCTCCATACACCGCGATGCTGCTGGTGAACACGAAGCACTTCACCTCATGCCGCACGCTGGCGTTGATCAGGTTGATGCTGCCGATCAGGTTGTTCTGGTAGTTGAAGCGACGGATGAAGTGGCTGAGACCCTCCGCTGCGTATGCCGCCAGGTGATAGACGTTCGTGAACCGATGCTCGGCGAAAAGCCGGTCGATGAGCGCATGGTCGTTGATGGACCCCTGCACGAAGGTGGCACGTGGGTCCACTTGGTCGGCGAAGCCACCGCTGAGGTCGTCCAGGGCGACCACGGTATGCCCCATGGCCAACAGTTCCTTCACCAGATGGGCGCCCATGAAGCCGGCGCCTCCGGTGACCAGTGATCTTGGCATGTGTCGTTCTCGTTCGGTACCCTGGAGCCCAGGGCTGGATGGGCGACAAATATGCGAAGAAGACCCCGGCGATGGCGCTGCGATGTGCCCCCTATCTTTCGCACCCTTCCATGGCCGCTGCACGCCTCTTCCCGCGCTGGGGCATCCTGTTGATCGACATGGTGCTCTCGGTGGCCGCGCTCTCGGTGGCTTACCTCCTGCGCTTCAACTTCAACGTGCCAAGGATCGAGGTGGACCTGCTGTTGCCGGTGTTGCCGCTGTTCCTGTTGGTGCGCATGGTCTCTTATCTCATCGCGGGCCTGCCGCGGATCATGGTGCGGCATACCAATACCGACGATGCCCGGCGCATCTTCCTCACCGTGCTCGCCGGTACGGCCACCTTCCTCGCTGTCGGTGCGGTGCGCTACCTGTACTTCGATGGCTACTATTTCCTGCCCACCTCGGTGATCGTGATCGACTTCATGGCCACCGCCATGCTGCTGATCGTGGTGCGTATCGGTTTCAAGCTGCTGCACCTGCGTTCGCGCGGAGCCGGAAAGCATGTGGTGGGCGTGGTGATCCATGGCGCGGGCGAGGCCGGGCTGATCACCAAGCGCACCTTGGAGCGCGAAGGCAGTGTGAAGTACCAGGTGGCGGCGTTCGTGGACGACGACCCGCGCAAAGCCGGGAAACGGCTGGAGGGTAGCCAGGTGTACACCACCGATAAGCTGCCCGCCCTATTGGCCTCCGGCGGGGTGGATGAGGTGATCATCGCCATACAGCGCCCCGATCCCGAGAACCGGCGCCGGGTGGTGGATGCCGCCGTGGCCGCCAGGGTGCGGGTGCTCAGCGTGCCCCCGGTGAGCGACTGGATCAATGGGCAGCTGAGCGCCGGGCAGATCAAGGAGGTGCGGATCGAGGACCTGCTGGGGCGGCCGGTGATCCGGCTGGACGATGCGCAGGTGAAGGCCCAGTTCAGCGGGAAGCGGGTCCTGGTGACCGGTGCCGCGGGGTCCATCGGCAGTGAGCTGGCCCGGCAGCTGGCACGCATGCAACTGAAGGAACTGGTGCTGGTGGACATCGCCGAATCGGGCCTGTACGATGTCGAGATGGAACTGCGGGCGGCCGGTACCCCGGACCTCCATGTCCGGATAGCCGATGTACGCGATCGGAATGTCATGGCCGGGATCTTCGCCGCGCATCGGCCCCAGGTGGTGTTCCATGCGGCCGCATACAAACATGTGCCATTGATGGAGGCCCAGCCACGCGAAGCCGTGCAAACCAACATTCATGGTACGCGCACCATGGCCGAATTGGCTTGCGAGCATCAGGTGGAGCAGTTCATCTTCGTGAGCACCGACAAAGCCGTGAACCCCACCAGCGTGATGGGGGCGAGCAAGCGGGTGGCCGAGATGGTGGTCAACAGCCTCGCCGCCACACGTCCGGGTGCGCCACGCTTCACCACCACGCGCTTCGGCAATGTGCTGGGCAGCAGTGGCTCGGTCATCCCCTTGTTCCGCAGGCAGATCGCGGCCGGTGGCCCCGTAACGGTCACCCATCCGGAGGTCACACGGTTCTTCATGACCATTCCCGAAGCGTGCCGCTTGGTGTTGGAGGCCGCTACCATGGGAAGGGGTGGCGAGATCTTCGTTTTCGACATGGGCCAACCGGTGCGGATCGCCGACATGGCCGAGAAGATGATCCGGCTGAGCGGATTGGAGCCCGGGCGGGACATCACCATCGCCTACACCGGCCTGCGACCTGGTGAAAAACTCTACGAGGAGTTGCTCGCTTCCTCCGAGAACACCCTCCCCACCCACCACCGCCGGATCCTCATCGGACAGGTCCGCGACCAGGATCCGCGGCAGGTGCTCCAGGCCGTGGAGGCCATCGTCAACGCCACGGACCCGGATCAGATGGTCCGAGGGATGAAATCACTCGTCCCCGAGTACCGCAGCCACAATTCGGTGTTCCGTAATTTCGACCCGCCCGCACACAGCGCCTGATCGTAATCCTGGCCACGTGGGCTTCGCACATGACAAGGGACAAGAACCTGGAGATCGCGCGTTACCAGAAGGAGATCGCCGACCACATCGGCATCGGACCGGACAGCCTTGTGTTCAACTTCGACGAGGCCGGCACGGCCACCAAGCTCACCGTCATCACCCTCAATCCACGGCACAACCAGAGCTTCCTCTTCCACCAGACCCAAGGAAGCGACAAGGTGGATGCCCTCCGTGCCATGCTGGATTACGTGCGTACCTATAAGGAGCGCACGGGCAGCTACACCATTCAATGGAGCGCGCGGGGCGAAGGGACACTCCATACCTCCTACTTCCGGGCCAAGAACATCATGGAGGCGCTCGATAAGCTCTTCTACGACAGGGATCCGAACAGCATCACCGTGTTCAGCGTGATGTTGAATCCTATTTCGTGAGGAGCATGGCAGGGAGTAGGCCGTTGGTGAAATGAAATACACGAGCGAACGCAGATAGCAGGCAGCTTACAGCAGGCAACGGACGACCGGCCCCTGAGGCGTTCACCGCCCGCTGCACTCTTCTGACGGCCGACCCGCTTCCGCCGAACATAGACCTCCAACCGCCTCCAGAGTCAAACACCCAGCCATGACGACCCGCCTCCCCATCCAGATCCGTTTCGCCGACGTGGATATGGCCCGGCACGTACATAATGGCGTCTACCTTCATTGGTTCGAGCTGGCACGCATGGCACTGTTGCGAACGGTGGTCGCTCCGGACCACGACTGGCGCAAGGAGGGCCTGATCCTCGCTCGGAACGAGGTGGACTACCGGATGCCTGTGCATCTCACCGACCGGATCGAAGCGGAGGTTTGGTGCGGCACCATCGGGAATAAAAGCTTCGATCTGGTGTACGCCATCCATCGGATCGGTGGCGATGCACCCGGCATTTGTGCCGAGGGGCGTAGTG
>SSGN01000169.1 GCA_008016945.1 Flavobacteriales bacterium | reverse complement strand
CAGCTTGCGCATACTGCCGTACAGGGGAAAAAAAACCATGACCAGGCCCAGCAGCGGAAAAATGGCTGCAGCCAGTGCCATGCCGCCAAAAGGTGCATAGCTCCCACCGTCGATTCGGGCCAGTTGTGGCCTGCTCACAACGTACTCAACCGTCACAGTACTTGTCGGCTCAGGACGGTAGCGCAGGTAACTTCTGCCATGGAACTCATTGCCGGCCACCAGGTAACTGAAGCCAACTCGGTGGACAACTTCATCATTGACGGTCATGTTCGTTTCTTCTATGGACGCGACAACAACGACCTATGGAAGCTACTTCCGGAATTGTTGTACGCCGAACCGCTGCAAAGCCTGAAGAATGCGCCTGTGGAAGAGAAGAAGGCGTTCATGGCAGAGCATAAGATCGACTTTGTGGACCTGATCAAAGTGTTGGATGGAGTACCTCGCGAAGAGGCTGCCAACTATGAAGATGAGTTCATCGACCAGTATACTGACCATCCGGATGCGTGGTTCGATGTCAAGGGCTTGATTCAGTCAACGCCTTCGATCAAGGCAGTATACCTCACGCGCAAGACCTTTAACACCAAGGTTAAGAACATGCGACAACAGGCCAAGGAACTGAAGGACTTCTGCTCGAGGTCTGGGATACGTTGCGCCGGCCTCATCACACCCAGTCGTATGTATCGGGACATGAACCACAAGCGCAACAAGTGGAGGGAAACACTACAAGGCGACCTTACTGAGTTCACGGGTATCTGAATCATCCTTTTATTGAGAACCACCGGCGCTTTCCAGACGAGGTAACACCAGCACCCCGTTGAACAATCGTCCTTTCTCCCCACTCCGTCACGATATGGCATAGTGGCACCCGCTTCTTTGCGGCATGCCCACCCACACCCTCTACGTTGCCGAGGCCCTGCGCGCCTACCAGCCGTTCTTCAACACAGCCCACCCCATCGTGACCCAAGCGGGGTTGCGCATGTCCACGCTGTGGCAGGCCCAGAACAACCCGTGGTGCCGGGACTACATGCCCGTGGCCACTGCACGCGGGGTATTGGTACAGTTCCGCTACTGGCCGGACTACCTCGTGCGTTCGCCCAAGTACCTCCACACCATCGTGGAGGCCAGCAGCATCACGGTGCAGCCCGACGTGCCCCGCGAGCATAGCGACCTGATCGTGGACGGCGGCAACGTGATACTGGGGCCGGACTTTGCCGTGCTGACCCGCAAGGTGCTGCGCGAGAACCTGAACCGCACGAACCGGCAGATCATGGACGAACTGTCCATGCGGCTGGGCGTGTCGCGCATCGTGGTGATCTCCGACGACGCGGCCGACTTCACGGGCCACGCCGACGGCATGGTGCGCGTGCTGGGTCCCGGTGCCGTGGTGATGAACAACTACCGCGACATCGACCCCTATCTGGGCCGCAGCGTGCGCCGTTCGCTGCGCGAGGCCGGGCTTACCGTGGAGGAACTGCCCTACGCGCCCCGCGCCATGGGCCGCGCCGGATCGGCCGTGGGCTGCTACATCAACTACCTGCGCCACCAAGGCCGCATCGTGGTGCCGCAGTTCGGCCAGCCCGAGGACGAGGCCGCCCTGCGCCGCATGCAGGAACTGTTCCCCGACCACCACACCATCGCGTTGGACGCCATGCCCATCGCGCGCGATGGCGGCGTGTTCAACTGCATCACGTGGGCCGCCGTGCCGGAATGGGCGCAGCCCGCGCCGGGCATCACGGAGCCATCGGTCAAATAGACCTCACGCAGAGGCGCGGGGGACGCGGAGTCCCCCCCTCTCCTTGGGAGAGGGGCCGGGGGTGAGGCCGCATTCCCCCCGCGCCCTCCGCGTGACATCCATCATTCACACAACAACCGATCACATGAACCTCAATACCCATATCCCCATCATCGGCTCCATCATCGGCGACATCGCCGGCAGTATCCACGAATTCACCGGCAACAAAGACCCCAACGTGGACCTGTTCCCGCCCGATGCCGAGTACACGGACGACAGCATCCTGACACTGGCCACGGCCGAGGCGCTGCTCACCGGCAGCGACCATGGTGCGATGTACCTCACCTTCGGACAGCGCTACCCCTTCCCGTGCGGCGGCTATGGTGTGCGTTTCGCCGAATGGCTCCGGTCCGAGGATCCCATGCCGTACAATAGCTGGGGCAACGGCAGCGCCATGCGCGTATCGCCCATCGGTTTCGCGCTGGACACCGAGGCGGACGTACTGCGCGAAGCAGCCCGCAGCGCGGCGGTGACGCACGATCATCCCGAAGGCATCAAGGGCGCGCAGGCCACGGCCTTGGCGGTGTTCCTTGCCCGCAAAGGCGCCAGCAAGGACGAGCTGCGCAGCGCCATCACCGCCCGTTTCGGGTACGACCTGAGCCGCACGGTGGAGCAGGTGCGCGCGGTGTACCACTTCAACGAGAGCTGTCAGGGCACGGTGCCCGAAGCGCTCATCGCCTTCCTCGATGCGCCCGACTTCGAGGCCGCCATCCGCAACGCCATCAGCCTCGGCGGCGATGCCGATACCGTGGCGTGCATCACCGGCGGCGTGGCGCAGGCGTTCTTCAAGGCGGTGCCCGACGCCTTCGTGGAGCAGGCGCTGAACAAGCTGCCCGCCGAACTGCGCGGCATCGTGGCCCGCTTCGCGGAGCGGTGGCCGATGTAGGCGCAAGGCTCCATGAACAGCATGGCCGGTTCACGGCAGGACAGGCATTCCAAGAACATCCGAACACAACCCAATACTCCATAACATGAACACCGAGATAGACATCGACCTTCGGATACAACAACTCAAACAGGCCCGCGAGACCATCCGCGACACCCACTTCGGCATAGACACCGAGGTGGACCGCCTGATGCAGGCCGTGACCCCGTGGTACCTGTTGAACAGCACACAGCAACGCCCCCGCGTGATCGGCCTGTGGGGCATGACCGGCACGGGCAAGAGCAGCTTGGTGCGTGCGCTGGTGAATGCGCTGGGCTTGGGCGATCGCACCTTCTGGCTGGATGCGGGGGAGAGCCATTCGTATAGCTGGCTGGACCGGCATCTGGATCTGATCATGGACCACCACGATGGCCGGGAGACGGTGATGGTGATCGACGAGTTCCAACGGGCGCGTACGGTCAAGGGCGACGAAGATGTCCACGAATCCACCGAACTGCGCAGGTTGTGGGAGTTCATGGATTCGGGCCGCGCGGTGGTGATTCCATGCCGCAACAAGCTGGAGGACCTGCAGGACCTGCACCGCGACCTGAGCGAAGCCATCGTACGTGGGTGTGAGATCCGCAATGGGCGCGTAATCACCGGCGAGGAGGTATTTCTGGAGCAAATGGACGAACATCTTGGCCGGACCAGCCGGGAGGAGCGTTGGGCCCTGCCGCACCACATATGGTCATGGTTGCGGGAGTCCGGTCGCGAATCGATCCTCGGCTTCAAGCGCCGCTTGGAACGCATGGACGGCAAGGCCATACTGACCATGTTACAACGTAAGATCGATGAGATCGGCTCGCCACGCATCATTGATGGTCGCCGCGCGTTGGTGATCGTGCTGGGCAATCTGGACGGCCTGTACACCGTTGGCACCGACCCGGTGGCCGAGCTGGACCCCGATGTGTTGCTGGCGCGGCACAAGCAGATGAACCTTACAGGAGTACAACAAGCGCTGCTGGAGCTCTTCCGCATCGAGCAGGTGGGTCGCTTGGGTTCGGACCATGTGATCTTCCCGCCCATTGGTGCCAGTACGGTGGAGCGTTTGGTAGGCGCGGAGGCCGAACGGATCACGTCCAGCGTTTCGACCGCGTTGGGCATCGACATAACCCTGCGCAGTGGTCTGTTGGACCGCATCCAGCGCGAGGCATCCATTGCCGTGCTGGGGGCACGCCCGGTGATCGAGGCCGTGCATCAGGTGCTGCCCGCACTCATCGCCGAGGCGCTATCGCGCACGACTTTGGATGCACCTTGTGACATAGTGCTGGATACATGGGGGCGCAAGGCACTGGCCCTTTGCGGCAACGCGGACGGCAGCGAACGCGTCACGCTCAACTGGCCCCTGCACCGCCAAGCGCCGGGCCGCAAGGAGAAGGTGCATCGCAACATCGCGGCGCACGAGGCGGGACATCTGATCTGCGGCGTATCGCTCCTCGGCCAAACCCCGTTGCAGGTCTGTGCGCGCACTTCGCACGAGCGCATCGGCGGATTCACCATCTGGGCGAACGATACGGAACACCTCACACCGAAACGAGTAGTGCCCCGGATCGCATCCGCGCTGGGCGGCTGGGCAGCCGAACGCCTGCTCTTCGGTGCCGACCGGGTCACCGCAGGCAGCGATGACGACCTGCGCAAGGCCACGGGGCTCGCGCTGGGCATGCTGAAGAACCACGGCTTCGGAAAGGACCGCCTGTTCCACGCCGAATACCCCGAAGCATTCGGCACCGGCTTCCGCATGGGGCTTGCAGCGGTGGAAGAGCAGGCCGCCCGCCTCGTGGCCGAAGGGGAGCAACTGGCCCTGCGGACCCTCACCGCGAACCGCCGCCGGTTGGAAGCCATCACCGGCCTGCTGGTGCAGCACGGCTCGCTCAGCGGGAACAAGTTGCGGAGCGCGCTGGAGCTACCCAACGACCCGCCGGTGGAGGTCGCCGAGAAGCCCGCGCTCACGGTGTGTTCGTAGGCCTGCATTGGACCAGGAACGGGCGGGAGCAACTTCGCTCCTGCCCGTTCGTGGTTCTTTGTGTGCCGGGCTGTGCGTTCGGGGTGCGGTCCATTATCTTTGGAGCATGAGACTCGTCGTGGACGTAAAGGACAGCAAGGCCGAGATCCTGCTGGAGTTCCTGCGTACGCTTTCGTACGTGAAGGTGGAACGTGCGCCTTCCAAGGCTTCGGCCGAGAAGGGATCGGTCTTGGCCAACGTGCGTGAGGCCGTGGAGGAGATGAAGCTGGTGAAGGCCGGGAAGCTGAAAGGGCGCGATGCCATGGAGTTCCTGAATGAGCAGCTATAAGGTCCGCACCATCCCGGCTTTCGAACGGCACTCCAAGCCGTTGCTGAAGAAGTACCCGTCCCTTGTGAACGAGTTGAAGGAGTTGGTCCTCAGCCTACGGGAGGATCAAGAACAGGGTACTCCTTTGGGCATGGATTGCTACAAGATCAGATTGGCGATCGCCTCCAAAGGGAAGGGCAAGAGCGGTGGTGCTCGCGTGGTAACCTGTGTTTATGTGGTGGACAAGACCGTGTGGCTGCTGACGATCTTCGACAAATCAGAACAGGACACCATCAGCGACAAGCAGTTGAAGGCATTGGTGGCGGCGATCCCGCAGTGACCACCTTTGCACCATGCGCACATCGGCCCGCCTGCGTCGCTACCTGCTCCTGCTGGAACGAGTGCGCCGCCCCTGCTCCTTCGCGGAACTGCGCGACCACTTGGACCAGTACGGGCTGGCGTTGAGCACCCGCACGCTGCACCGCGACATCGAACAGATCCGCGATGAGCTTGGAGCGGAGGTGGTGTACGACCGTCCCAGCAACACCTACCAACTGCAAGGCCCGCACGAGGCGATGGCCCGTACACTGCAACTGCTGGAGCGGGCGGTGCTGGGCACGCTGCTGGGGGCCGATGCGGGCGGCATCGGCCGGGCATCGCAGCACGTGATCATGGAACAGCACGGTCGGCTCAGCGGCCTGGCCCACTGGCCGGTGTTGCTACGGGCCATCGACGAGCGACGCATGGTGCGCGTGGACTACCGCCGGTTCCAACGTGAACACGACCAACGTTTCGACCTACGCCCGCACTTCCTGAAGGAGTATCAGGGCCGCTGGTACGTGCTGGGCATGGCCGCAGGCTACGACCGCCCCATAAGCCTCGGTCTGGACCGCATCGTGGGGCTGCACCCCACCGCGCAGCGTGTGCCCGCCAAGGAGAAGGACATGGTGCGCGATCTCTACGCCCATGTGATCGGCGTGGACACCTCGGGCGGCGAGCCCCAGTCCATCCGCCTGAAATTCACCGCGCTGCAAGGTCGCTACGTGAAAGCGCTGCCGCTGCACCCCTCGCAACAGGTGATACAGGACGATGCCGACGGCTGCGTGGTGGACCTGTTCGTGGTGCCGAACATGGAGTTGGAGCAGGCGTTGCTTGCGTTGGGCAGCAGCGTGGAGGTGGTACGACCCGCCGGGTTAGCGGGCAAGTTGCGGCGGATGCACGCGGCGGCGGGGTTAAGGAAGCCGTGACCGACCTTACTTCCGAAAACAGTGCATGACTGCGATACGCGTTCATTCCTCTATCATGGAAGCACGCGTTGGGGCTTCTCCGGACCGGCAGCAGGAATGCCTGCACGCATGGAGATCAAAGAACAAAAGCAGGTGGATGTCCGTTCCACGGACCCGCGTTCGAATGGCATTCAACGCGACGGACACACAACTATTGTCGACGAGTGCTCCCCCAAATGTGGGAGGGCACTACCTTTGGCCCCCCATTCATCCCCCAACGCACCGTGGAAGCTATTTCGACCCCCCACGACTACGTTCCGGTCCTGATCCAGACGGCCATCGCCGTGGGCTTCGTGGGCTTCGCACTTTCGGCGGCGGCCTTCTTGGGTCCGAAGATCCATGGCAAGAAGAAGGACGAGAGCTTCGAGTGCGGGATCGAGCAACAGGGCAATGCGCGTAAGCCGTTCAGTGTGAAGTACTTGCTCATCGCCATCCTGTTCGTGCTCTTCGATGTGGAGGTGATCTTCCTGTACCCTTGGGCGGTCAATTTCAAGGCGCTCGGGGCCATCGGATTCGTGGAAATGATCGTCTTCGTCGGCTTCGTACTGGCGGGGCTCTACTACGTGCTACGGAAGGGCGTAATGAAGATCGAATGAGCGAGCTGCAAAAAACCGACCGGCCCAGGCCGAACATCGTGGCCGCTCCGGCGGG
The DNA here is from genome assembly GCA_008016945.1 of Flavobacteriales bacterium. Next base: position 10,961 of record SSGN01000169.1, on the reverse strand, counting down.
CCATAGCGGCGAGGGTTTCTTCGCCACCAGCGTGGACCAGGCCATCGGCCTGGCCCGTGCCAACAGCCTGTGGCCGCTGCCCTTCGCCACCAGTTGTTGCGGCATCGAGTTCATGAGCACCATGAGCTCGCACTACGACCTGAGCCGCTTCGGCATGGAGCGGTTGAGCTTCAGCCCACGCCAGAGCGACCTGCTGATGGTGATGGGCACCATCGCCAAGAAGATGGCCCCCGTGCTACGCGATGTGTACATGCAGATGGCCGAGCCCAAGTGGGTGCTGAGCATGGGCGCCTGCGCCTGCACCGGCGGCATCTTCGACAGCTACAGCGTGCTCCAGGGCATCGACCGGGTGATCCCCGTGGACGTGTACATCCCGGGCTGTCCGCCACGCCCGGAACAGGTGATCGACGGTATCCTGAGGATCCAGGAGCTGGCCAAGAACGAAAGCCTACGCCGCCGCTACAGCAAAGAATACCAGGACCTCCTGGCCAAATACGCGATCGACTGATGCCGGGGTTCGCTGTGAAAACCGAACGTGACCAACGGGTGAAGGACCGGATCTCCGCAGCCTTCGCCGAAAAGGTCACCGCCATCGAGCAGGAGCGCGACCTGCTCTGCATCCAGGTGAAGAAGGATGCCCTGCACGATCTGCTCCGCACCTTGAAGGAGGAGCACGGTTTCCACTTCCTCACCACCTGCTGCGGCATGCACTTCCCGGGTGAGGGTCAGGAGTTCGGCCTGGTGTACCATCTGCACAACATGCGCGAAGGCCACCGGATACGGGTGAAGTGCCGCACCACGGCCAACGACCTGGAGTTCCGCACCGCCACCGACCTCTGGCCGGCCGCGAATTGGATGGAACGGGAGGCTTGGGATTTCTTCGGCATCAAGTTCAAAGGGCATCCGAACCTGACGCGCATCCTGAACATGGAGGACTTCCCGGCGTTCCCCCTGCGCAAGGACTATCCGATGGAGGACCCCACACGCAAAGACAAGGACGACCGCTTCTTCGGACGATGAGCCAGCACCCCCCCATCGATTTCTGGTCCAAGGACCTCGTGGAAGGACGTGACCTGAGTGAGCTCACCACGCTCAACCTGGGCCCCACCCACCCGGCCACGCACGGCATCTTCCAGAACATCCTCACCCTGGACGGGGAGATCATCCTCGATGCCAAGCAGACCATCGGCTACATCCACCGCGCCTTCGAGAAGATCGCCGAACGCCGACCGTTCTACCAGATCACCACGCTGACGGACCGGATGAACTACTGCAGCGCCCCCATCAACAACATGGGCTGGCACATGACGGTGGAGAAGCTGTTGGGGCTGGAGCTGCCCAAGCGGGTGGAATACATGCGGGTGATCGTGATGGAGCTGGCGCGCATCGCCGATCACATCATCTGCAACACCATCATCGGGCAGGACGTGGGCGCCACCACGCCCTTCCTGTACGTGTACCAATGGCGGGAGCGGATCTACGAGGTGTACGAAGAGATCTGCGGTGCCCGCCTCACCACCAACATGGGGCGTATCGGAGGCTGGGAGCGCAACTGGAGCGATACCACCTGGGCCCGCATCCGGACCATCGTCAAGGACCTGCCCGCCGCGCTGAAGGAGTTCGACGACATGCTCCTGCGGAACCGGATCTTCATGGACCGCACCATCGGTTGCGGCCCCATCAGCGGTGAGCGGGCGTTGCAATACGGCTTCACGGGGCCCAACCTGCGCGCCGCCGGGGTGGACTACGACGTACGCGTAGCCGACCCGTACAGCAGCTACGACGAGTTCGACTTCATCATCCCCATCGGCCAGAACGGCGACACCTACGACCGGTTCTGCGTGCGGCAGGAGGAGATGCGCCAGAGCCTCTCCATCATCCGCCAGGCCTTGGACAAGCTGGACAAACTGGGCGACAAGACCACTTTCCGCGCCAACGCCCCGGAATGGGTGCTGCCGCCCAAGGAAGGGGTGTACAACAACATGGAGGAGCTGATCTGGCACTTCAAGATCGTGATGGGCGAGACCGAGGTGCCGGTGGGCGAGGTGTATCACTGTGTGGAGGGCGGCAACGGCGAACTGGGCTTCTACCTGGTGAGCGATGGCGGCCGGGCACCCTTCCGGCTGCACCTGCGTCGGCCCTGCTTCATCTACTACCAGGCCTTCCCCGAGATGATCAAAGGCAGCATGCTGAGCGATGCGATCATCACCATGAGCAGCATGAACGTGATCGCCGGCGAACTGGACGCATGATGGCCTCCATCCATATCGGCGCTCCCGCCCTCGCCCCGGCCGCCTGCACCAAGGAGACCGGCCGCCATGATCCCGCGCTGCAAGCGGCCTATCGGGACAAAGCACGCACCATGGACCGTCCCGGCCTGTGCGATTGCGACGGTACGACCCATCGCAACGACCGCATCGCCCGGCAGCACGGCATTCCACGGACCACCCCAGGACCCTGCAACTGATGTCAGCCCGCACGAGACCCATCACCACCACCGAAGGCACCAAGCCATTCGCCTTCAGCGAAGCGGCCCTGGCGGAATGCCGTGACTTGATCGCGCGCTACCCCGCAGGGCGTAGCAAGAGCGCCCTGATCCCCATCCTGCACATCGCCCAGGCCGAGAACGACGGCTGGCTCAGCGTGAACGCGATGGACGCCGTGGCGCACCTGCTGGGCCTGCGCCATATCGAGGTTTACGAGGTGGCCAGCTTCTACAGCATGTTCAACCTGCACCCGGTGGGCACCTACGTGCTCGACGTGTGCCGCACCACCCCCTGCATGCTGCGCGGCAGCGATGAGCTGATCGCCCACCTGGAGAAGAAACTCGGCATCCATGCCGGGGAGACCACCAAGGACGGTATGTTCACCTTGAAGGCCGTGGAATGCTTAGGCAGCTGCGGCACGGGGCCCATGTTGCAATGCGGCGCGGGCTACCACGAGGACCTCACGATCGAGAAGGTGGACCAGCTGATCGAACAGCTCCGCGCACGGAATTCACGCACCAACTACACGGATCGATGAGCAGCCCGCAATTCGCAATCGGCAGTTGGCGGTCGCGCGCTTGCGCGCCTACCACTGCGCGCCCTGCTGCCACCATCTGCTCCGCGCCCTTTGCGTCTCCGCGTCTTTGCGTTGGATCGGATCCGTATTCGGTTGCGCTGCCGTTGCGTCGTTACGGCACAAAACACTCGCGTTCATAATGGCCCGCAAGATCCTCTTCGAACACATCGACAAGCCCGGCATCCGTGGGCTGGAAGGGTACCGTGCGAACGGCGGCTACCGCAGCGTGGAGAAAGCCTTGAAGACCATGAGCCCCGAGGCCGTGGTGGAGGAAGTGAAGAAGAGCGGCCTGCGGGGCCGTGGTGGCGCCGGCTTCCCCACAGGCATGAAGTGGAGTTTCCTCGCCAAACCCGAAGGCGTGCCCCGGTACTTGGTGGTGAACGCCGATGAGAGCGAACCCGGCACCTTCAAGGACCGCTACCTGATGGAGCGGATCCCCCACCTGCTGGTGGAGGGCATGATCACCAGCAGCTATGCCCTGGGGGCGAACACCGCCTTCGTGTACATCCGTGGGGAGTACTTCTATGTGGCCCGCATCCTGGAGCAGGCCATCGGCGAGGCGCGTGCCGCAGGCTGGCTCGGGAAGAACATCCTGGGCAGTGGCTTCGACCTGGACATCCACGTGCAAGTGGGGGCCGGCGCCTACATCTGCGGAGAGGAGACCGCCCTGCTGGAGAGCCTGGAGGGCAAACGCGGCAACCCCCGCTTGAAGCCACCCTTCCCGGCGGTGAAAGGCCTGTACCAATGCCCCACGGTGGTGAACAACGTGGAGACCATCTCGGCGGTGGTACCCATCGTGAACGACGGCGGCGAGGAATACGCCAAGATCGGGATCGGCCGCAGCACAGGCACCAAGCTGATCAGCGCGGGCGGCAACATCAAGCGCCCCGGTGTGTACGAGATCGAGCTCGGCCTGTCCTGCGACGAATTCATCAACAGCGACGCGTACTGCGGCGGCGTGGACGGGCGGGCCTTCAAGGCCGTGGTGCCCGGGGGTAGCAGCGTGCCCATCGTGCCCTACGAGCTGTTCCTGAAGACCCCGGCTGGCGAGAACCGGCTGATGACCTACGAGAGCCTGAGCGAAGGCGGCTTCGCACAGGGCACCATGATGGGGTCCGGTGGCTTCTACGCGTACAACGATGCCCAGTGCATCGTGCGCAGCACCTGGAACCACGCCCGCTTCTACCACCACGAGAGCTGCGGCCAGTGCAGCCCCTGTCGCGAGGGCACCGGCTGGCTGGACAAGGTGCTGGAACGTTTGGAGCACGGCGAAGGGCGGGCCGAGGACATCGACCTGCTCTGGGATATCCAACGGAAGATCGAAGGCAACACCATCTGCCCGCTGGGCGATGCCGCTGCCTGGCCCGTGGCCAGTGCCATCCGCCATTTCCGCGACGAGTTCGAATACCACGTCACCCACCGGGAAAAAGTGAAGGACCCGAAGCATTTCGCACGGGAACCTTTCCGGAAGAGTGCCAAATTCGCGACCGCATAAGCCATGCCCAAGGTCACCATAGACGGCATTTCGATCGAAGTCCCCGAAGGGACCACGATCCTGCAGGCTGCCCGCATGATCGGCGAGCGCAACAAGGCGGACCGCCATGTGGTGCCGCCGGCCATGTGCTACTACAGTACGCTGGAGACCAGTGGTGGCTATTGCCGGACCTGCCTGGTGAAAGTGCCCAAGGGCAGCGAAAAGGACCCCCGCCCCATGCCCAAGCCGGTGCCCAGCTGCCGCACCATGGTGATGGACGGCATGGAAGTGGCCAACACCACCGACCCCTCGCTGATCGACGCACGCAACGGGGTGGTGGAGATGCTGCTGATCAACCACCCGCTGGACTGCCCCATCTGCGACCAGGCCGGGGAGTGCCACCTGCAGGACCTGAGCTACGAGAACGGCACGGCCGCCAGCCGCTACGAGTTCGAACGCCGCACCTTCGACCCGATCGATATCGGCGACACGATCAAGCTGCACATGACGCGCTGCATCCTGTGCTACCGCTGCGTGAAGGTGGCCGAGCAACTCACCGACGGCCGCGTGCACGGGGTGATCAACCGCGGGGATGCCGCCGAGATCAGCACCTACATCAGCCAAGCCATCGAGAACGACTTCAGTGGCAACATGATCGACGTGTGCCCGGTGGGCGCCCTCACCGACCGCACCTTCCGCTTCGCCAGCCGCGTGTGGTTCACCAAACCCATGGACGCGCACCGCGACTGCACGAACCCGAAATGCTCCGGCCGGGTGGTGTTGTGGCTGAAGGGAGAGGAGGTCCTGCGTGTGACCGGGCGCAAGGACCAATGGGGCGAGGTGGAAAGCTTCATCTGCAACACCTGCCGCTTCGACAAGAAGGACCTGAACGCCTGGACGGTGGAAGGCCCACGCCAGATCGACCGGCACAGCGTGATCAGCCAAGGGCACTATGCCCTGAAGCGTGAACAACCCTTGCTGACGGCTCCGGCACCGAACGTACCGGAACTGGCCAAGCGAAAAGAACTCAAGGACCGATGATCCTGACCACGGCCATATTCCTCCTGGTGCTCTTCGTGATCACCCTCACGGTGGCGGCCTATTCCACGTACGGGGAGCGCAAGGTGGCGGCTTTCCTACAGGACCGCATCGGGCCGAACCGGGCCGGGCCCCTCGGCCTGTTGCAGCCCCTGGCCGATGGGGCCAAGATGTTCATGAAGGAGGATTTCATCCCCGCGGCGGCGAACAAAAGGCTCTTCATCCTCGGCCCGGCTATCGCCATGACCACGGCCCTGATGACCGGGGTGGTGATCCCCTGGGGCGGGAAGCTCACCCTCTTCGGCGAGACCTTCAAGCTGCAAGGCACGGACCCCGAGATCGGCATCCTGTACGTGTTCGCCATCGTGAGCATCGGGGTTTACGGGATCATGCTCGGCGGGTGGGCCAGCAACAACAAGTACGCGCTGCTGGGTTCGGTACGTGCGGCCAGCCAGATGGTGAGCTACGAACTGGGCCTGGGCCTGAGCATCGTGGCATTGGTGATGTTGACCGGTACGCTTAGCCTGGGCGGCATCGTGGAACACCAGATCCAACACGGCTGGAACGTGCTGTACCAGCCATTGGGCTTCCTGATCTTCCTGGTGTGCGCCTTCGCCGAGACCAACCGCTCTCCCTTCGACATGCCCGAGTGCGAGACCGAGCTGGTGGGTGGCTACCACACCGAGTTCAGCAGCATGAAGCTGGGCTTCTTCCTCTTCGCCGAGTACACCAACATGTTCATCAGCAGCGCGGTGATCGCCACGCTGTACTTCGGTGGCTACCACGTACCCGGGTTGGACAAGCTGGGCCTGGACCCCAACCTGGCCACGTTGATCGGCACGGCGGCGATGTTCGCCAAGACGTTCTTCTTCATCTTCTTCTTCATGTGGGTGCGTTGGTCCACGCCGCGCTTCCGTTTCGACCAGCTGATGAACCTGGGCTGGAAAGGCCTGATCCCCCTGGGTATCGCCAACGTGTTGATCACCGGGACCCTGTACCACCTCTTTGAGCTATGGAAAGGATGAGCACGATGGCCCCCCTGACCAACCGCTCGCGCCAGGTGAGCGACAAGAAGATGACGCTGATGGAGCGCATCTACCTGCCGGCCATGGCGGTGGGCCTGTTGATCACCCTCAAGCACTTCTTCCGGAAGAAGCCCACGATCAAGTACCCGGATGAGGTCCGTCCGCGGGCGGCGATCTACCGTGGCCAGCACGTGCTGAAACGCGATGACCGGGGCCGTGAACGGTGCACGGCGTGCGGCCTGTGCGCCGTGGCCTGCCCGGCGGAGGCGATCACCATGGTGGCCGCCGAGCGCAAGAAGGGCGAGGAACACCTGTACCGCGAGGAGAAATACGCCAGTACGTACGAGATCGACATGCTCCGCTGCATCTACTGCGGCGATTGCGAGGAGGCCTGCCCGAAAGAGGCCATCTTCCTGACGGACCGTCTGGTGCAGGCCGATTACCTGCGTATGCCGTACGTGTTCGGGAAGGACGAGCTGGTGGAACCGATGGACCCGGCGAAGCGGATCGATGTGAGCAAGCGCCAGACGGCGGCGGTGCTCCGCTTCAAGGAGAACAAACGCTACGCGCACAACCGTTAGACCCATGCTCGCGCTCTTCTACCTCTTGGCCGCCATCAGCGTGATCAGCGCGCTGTTCGTGGTGGGTGCCCGCAACCCGGTGAACAGCGTGATCGCGCTGGTGGTCTGTTTCCTGAGCATCGCCGGGCACTACATCCTGCTGAACGCGCAGTTCCTGGCCATGGTGCACGTGATCGTTTACACGGGGGCCATCATGGTGCTGTTCCTGTTCGTGATCATGCTGCTGAACCTGAACAAGGCCACCGAACCGATGCGGCCCCTGGGCATGCGCGTGGCGGCGGTCACCGCCGGCGGACTCCTGTTCATCACCCTGGCCGCGGCGATCCGGCAGGGCATCCATATCCAGGCGGCGAACGCCTTCGACCCCGGCGTGGGCCTGGTGCGCCACGTGGGGCATGTGCTCTTCACGGAGTTCCTGCTGCCCTTCGAGGTGAGCAGCGTGCTCTTCCTCAGTGCCATCGTGGGGGTGGTGATGCTGGCCAAGAAGGACAAGCACCTACCCGACGCACCTGTTGAACCGATGACCGAAGCCGAGCGTGCCCGGCGCACCGCATAGACCATGGAAGAGGGCATCATCACCGCGATCCGCGCGGTACCACTGGACCACTACGTGCTGCTGAGCTTCCTGCTCTTCAGCATCGGCGCGGCCGGCGTGGTCATGCGGCGCAACACCATCATCATCCTGATGTGCATCGAACTGATGTTCAACAGCGTGAACCTGCTGCTGACGGCCTTCAGCGCGCACCATAGCGATCCTCGCGCCCAGGTGTTCGTGTTCTTCATCATGCTCGTGGCCGCCGCCGAGGTCACCGTGGGGCTCTCCATCCTGGTGATGATGAAGCGGAACGTGGACAGTGTGGACGTGAACCAATTGAACCGTTTGAAAGGATGAACCAGGACCTCCTCGCGGCTTGGGTACCGGGCCTGCCCCTGGTGGGCGCCATCGTCCTCGCCTCCTTGCGCCGCAAGCTGAGCGCCAACGTGGCCGGTGGGCTGGCCACCGCGCTGATCGCCGTGTCCTTCATCCTGAGCCTGCTCCTGTTCAAGGACCTCGACCCGGCGAGCGGGGGCCGCACCGTGAAGCTGCTGGATTGGATCCACGTGGCGGGCATGGAGATCCCCCTGGGGCTGCGCATCGATGCGCTCTCGATCACGATGATGTTGATCGTTACGGGCATCGGCTCGCTGATCCACCTGTACTCCATCGGCTACATGCACGACGATGAGCGTGCGCCCACGTTCTTCGCGCAGCTCAACCTGTTCAGTTTCGCGATGTTGATGCTGGTGATGGGCAGCAACTTCCTGGTCACCTTCATCGGCTGGGAGGGCGTGGGCTTGTGCAGCTACCTGCTGATCGGCTTCTGGTACAAGACCCCGGAATACAACTACGCGGCCCGCAAGGCCTTCGTGATGAACCGCATCGGCGATGTGGGCGTGGTGCTGGCGATGGTGCTGCTGTTCCAGCGTTTCGGCACCCTGGAGTACGACGCCATCATGAACGCGGCCACCGGAGTGAACGACCCGTTGATGATCGCGGCCACGTTGTTCCTCTTCCTCGGGGCCACGGGCAAGAGCGCACAGATCCCCCTGTTCACCTGGCTGCCCGACGCCATGGCCGGCCCCACGCCGGTGAGCGCGCTGATCCACGCCGCCACGATGGTGACCGCCGGCATCTTCCTCACCGTACGCAGCAGTGTGCTATTCGAACTGGCGCCCTTCACGCAGGATATCATCCTCTGGGTGGGTACGGCCACGGCGCTGCTGGCGGCCAGCATCGGCCTGTTCCAGAACGACATCAAGAAGGTGTTGGCCTATTCCACGGTGAGCCAGCTCGGCTACATGTTCGTGGCACTGGGCCTCGGGTCGTACAGTGCGGCCATGTTCCATGTCACCACCCACGCCTTCTTCAAGGCCCTGTTGTTCCTCGGCGCGGGCAGCGTGATCCACGCGCTGGGCGGGGAGCAGGACATCCGCAAGATGGGCGGGCTGAAGGGCCACATCAAGATCACGTTCATCACCTTCTTCATCGGTACCATCGCCATCTCGGGACTGCCGTTGATGAGCGGCTTCTTCAGCAAGGACCTGATCATGGCGTTCGCCTTCCAGCGTTCGCCGGTGCTGTTCGCCCTGCTGCTGCTCGGTGCGTTGATGACCACCTTCTACATGTTCCGCCTGCTGTTCCTGGTGTTCTACGGCACCTACCGTGGCCAGGCGCATCCGCACGAGAGCCCGCTGACGATGACCATCCCGCTGATGGTGCTGGCCGTGTTGAGCGTGGTGGGCGGCTTGTTGAACCTCCCGCACCTCTTCGGCGGCCACGAGGCCATGAAGCACTTCCTGGAGACGGCTGCGGACGGCATCCGTTTCGAGCACCTGGAGCTGAGCCACGCCACGGAGTGGATGCTGATGGGCCTCACCACCGCGCTGGTGTGCGTAACGATCTACCTCGCCCATGGCCGGTTCGCCAAGAAGGCGACGCTGGAAGGCAACGAAGCCGACATGCCGTTCCTCAAGCGCCTGATCGCCCAACGCTGGCGCATCGACGAGCTGTACCGCGCACTGTTCGAGAAGCCCTATGCCTGGTTGAGCACCAACCTGTACACCATCGCCGAGAACAAGGTGATGGCCCCCTTGGTGCAAGGGGTGGGTGCCGTGGCCTTGCGGCTGGGCGGCACGGTACGCCAGGTGCAAACGGGCAATGCGAGCTTCCACATGCTGGCCATGCTCTGCGGCCTCATCCTATTCCTCATGATCACCCTATTGAGCAACTGAGATGATCGCTACCCTCCTCTTGCTCATCCCGTTCATCGGCGCGCTCGCGTTGTTGCTGCTGCGCCCGGCACAAGCGCGGCCGATCGCCCTGGCGACCACCCTGGCCTCACTGGCGGTGGTACTGTACGCCTGGGTCGGTTTCGCCGGAGGCACGGTGCTGCACCATGACCACGACTGGGCGACCGACTGGGGCCTCCGCCTGGTGTTGGGCTACGATGGCGTGGGCCTGCTGATGTTGATCCTCACCGCCGTGGTGTTCCCGTTCATCGTGGCCGCCGGGTACGGCCAACCCGAGGATCGGCCAGCACGGTTCAACGCGCTGCTGCTGCTCACCCAGTGCTTCCTGTTCGGGGTGTTCCTGGCGCAGAACGCCGTGTTGTTCTACATCTTCTACGAACTCACGTTGATCCCCGTGTTCTTCATGCTGCTCTACTGGGGCGGCGCGGATCGCCGAGCGATCACGGTGCGCTTCTTCATCTACACCCTGCTGGGTGGCCTCTCCCTGCTCTTCGGCATCGTGTATCTGCTGGTGAACAACGGGGGGAATGGCGACCTCGGCGCATTGGCGGCCTTGAACCTTCCGGCGGACACCCAGGTGTGGTTGTTCTGGGCGCTGTTCCTGGCCTTCGCGATCAAACTGCCGATCTTCCCCTTCCACGGCTGGCAGCCCGAGACCTACCACATGGCACCGCTGCAGGGCACCATGGTACTGGGCGCCGTGATGTTGAAGATGGGCCTGTACGGCGTTTACAAGTTGGTGTTCCCCCTGGTGCCCGCCGGGGTGGTATACTGGCAGGACACGGTGATCGTACTGGCTTTGATCGGTGCGGTGTACGCCGGCATCGTCGCCTTCCGGCAGGCCGACCTGAAGCGGTTGGTGGCCTACTCCTCGCTGAGCCACGTGGGGGTGATGTGCGCGGGTCTCTTCGCCTGGAACGCCTATGGCATCAGCGGTTCGCTGTACCAGGCCTTCGCGCATGCGGTGCTGGTGGTGAGCCTGTTCTACAT
>SSGN01000006.1 GCA_008016945.1 Flavobacteriales bacterium | reverse complement strand
GTGTGCGTGCTGAGCGCGGTGAGGAAGAGGTCCAGTGTTCGGGCTCCGCGTTCCTTCAGATCCTCGGTGAAGGGTTTGATGCGGATGCCGATGAAGGGCGGCAGCGAGTTCGCTTTCATGCCTTTCGCGACCTCTTGCGCGGCTTGCACGGCGGTGGCATCCTCTTCGTCCCAGCTGCGGTTACCGAAACCGTCCTCGAAGTCGATGCGGAAATCCTCCAGCGCTTCAGTGCGCAGCTTGGCGATGACCTTGTTGTAGGTGGCGTAGGCGAGCCACGCGGGTTCGTTCTTGAGTTGGGCGGGCTTCAGCTTGGCGTAGCGTTTCACGAGCTTGCTCGCATCCGCGGCCTTCTTCGGCAACTTCTCATGACCAGGCATCTCCAGCGCGCGGGCGAAATCCACGGAGTCGGGCGCGTTGTCCAGCAACGTCTTCAGCGCGGCGTTCGCCATCTTCTCAGCGCTGTCGGCACGGAAAAGATCGGCGCCGCCGTACACGGTATGCACCGGCTGGCGATCGGGACGATCACCCGGGTAGACCTCTTGGAACGCCTTGTTGGCCTTGCCGAGCGTGTCGAGGATGCGTGACTTGTCTTTGGCGGGGATGCTGGACTTCATGGGAAGCGAATATCGAACATCGAACACGGAATTTCGAATGGTGAAGTGAATGCACAACCGGTATCACTTCGCTGAGCGCAGGTTCGCTTCGGCGGTCTGGACACTCTTCACGAAAATGGCGATCAGCTCATTGCATTCGGCCAGTCCTTGTTTGACGAGCTCGTGGTCTTTGAGTAGGCCTGAACGATCAATGATCTTCAGACACACCCGGGATTCGCGCAGTTCCTTCAAGCAGATCTTGACCTTGTGGATGAAGTCCCTACGCGATTCTCCGCTTTGGGCTTCGCCATAGTTCAAGGCAGGCGATGTACCGGAACGCGTGAGCTGACCAGAAAGATGTTGCCCTGCATAGGTCTTCGGCAATGCATCGGCCACCTTCAGCATCAGCACGGAGAAGTCGACGAGCCGATCCTCCAGATCGAACTTCCTTGATTCAGTAGTAGCAGGCATTTCACTTCGATATTGAGTGTTGGCCATTCGATGTTCGATATTCCCTCAACTCCCCCGATATGTCGAGTACCCCCACGGGCTCAACAGCAACGGCACATGGTAGTGCCCATCGCCGCTCAGCTCGAACACCACTTCCACGTAGGGATAGAAGCTCTTGGTCTTGTGTTCGCTGAAGTAGGCGGAGACATCGAAGTGCATGCGGTAGATGCCATCGGCCAGCTTGGTGCCTTGCGGCAATAGTTCCGGCGCGCGGCCATCGGCGTTTGTGGCAGCCGTGGCGAGGTCTTCCCAATCGTTGCCCGCCGAGCGTTGCAGGGTGATGCGCACACCACGGGCGGGTAGGCCACGGGCGGTGTCGAGGATGTGGGTGGAGATCGTGCTCATGCGACCAAGGGATTGGAACGCAGATGGCGCTGATCTTTATGATCTACGCGGATCTGAAAAGGGACTGAACTGGCATTATCTGCGCTTATCATCATAACCAGCGTCATCAGCGTTCAATTCATACCAGCAGTTTCTTCAATCGGATCCGCGTGATCTTGTTCTGCTCCTCGGCGGCCACGGTGATCTCGTGCTCAGGATCGTTGGCCATGCGCGCTTCGAGGAGGGCGAGCATCTCGGCCGCGCTCTTGCCGGTGGCGCATACGATGAAGATGTGCCCGAACTTCTCCTCGTAGCTCTTGTTGCCGTCGGCCAGGCGTTGGATCACCTGTGGATCGGCACCTTCCACACCCTTCTGCTCCCCTCCCGCCCACGCCTTGGTGCCCGCGTACTTCTTCGCCAGGCTTTCCACATCGCCGATGCGCGGGTGACCCTCGAAGGCTTCCAGGTAGTCGTCCACGTCGCACTCCTCCCAGATGCGATCGCTGATCTCCAGCATCTCGGCAAGGCTCTCGAACGGACGGTCGATCACCATGCGTTCCACCCAACGCTGTGCGGTGCAGCATTGCGTGAAGGCCGCTGTGGCGTCGGCTTCGGAGAGGCGGTTGAGTTGATCCAGTGTCATGCGTCAATCATGCATTCATCTGCGTCGATCAGCTCCCTCTGCGTCATCTGCGTTCCATGCGCATTTCACACGATCGTCCCCCACAAACGCATCCGGCTCACCCCACCGTCCGGAAAGATGCTCAAACGTACGTGCGTGATGGGATCCGCGCAATGCACGGTCTCTTCGAACAGGTGCTCATGGTCCGCCTGGAGCTTGGTTCGCTCGATGATGGTGTTCCATTTCGCGTTGGCGATCGATGCAAGCTCCGCTTGCGGGTCGACCCGGTGGGTCGATGGTACAGGTGCTTCGATCGATGTTCCTTCCAAGATAAATGTGTCCGGGTAGTTGCCCTTGAAGTGCGCGGTATCGATCAGCGCCTTCTTAAGCACACCCGTATGCGCCAGCCGCACGATCACCCAGTCGCGGTTGTTGGGCGTGCGGTTGCGTTTCGTCTCCCAGCCATCGCCCATGTGGATGCCACGTCCGGGCATGAGCAGGTTGTTCATGTGGCTGAAGAACATGTCGTTGCATTGGATGGCGAGCGCGCCGTTCTGTGCAGCAGCCAGATCCACGAGTTCCGTGGGCGAAACGATGGACCAGTCGCGCTGCGGTTCGCCGTACACGCGGATGCGCGCCACACCGCCATCGGGGTAGATGTGGAGCTTGACATGCGTTGCGAGTTGGCGTGTTGCGGGTTGCGTGTTCGCCTCCACTAAATGCTGGCTCCCGGGATGCAGTATCGTTCGTGGAAGCACCTCAACCCAGTCCGCTCCCTCCCAATTCCCATCGGGTGCATAGCACGCTTCGATGGAACAGGCCTGCGGTTGGTTGCCAAGGAAGTGCGCGGTGTCCACATCGAAACCCTTGATCACACCAGCAGCGCCGAGTTGGATCACCGCCTCATCGTGGCCCGGGGTACGCTTGCGGCGGCTTTCCCAGCCGTCCATCCACTTGCCGCGATCGGTGTACTTGTCCGCGATGAAGACGGGCTTGCTGGGCTTGATCAGGTTCTCCTTCTCGGCGAAGAAGTCATCGGTACACCACAGCACCTTACCCCCGAAGCGCTCGGCGGCGAGGTCGATGAGGTGGGTGAAGGCGGGGGTGTTGGGGTCTGTGCTCATTTCACTTCTTCAATCGATCCTACGTAATGTTCGCTTATCCCCATTTATCATGAACTGGTTCACGTCCTTCGGGTCAACGAATATTTCCCGACCGATCCGGTAGGTCAGTCCAAAGCAGCACTCACAGAAGCAATACGTCCCATAGCCGTGATAGATGAGGTTCAGTATCGATCCATCAACGACCTCAATCTCTCCGAGGAATGAGTGACAGCAATTCGAAGAGATATTCGTTTCAATGATCCACATCGTATCATTCCGAAGTACACTGATCACACGATCCGAACCATCCTTCGCGGGTCCATCGAGTTCTTTCTGACATGCAGATGCCCCCAAAGCAAGAAGCGAATAACCGAAGTTCCTTGCACTTTCGTTCTTTGGACTCGCGGTCAGCACCGTAGTACCCACAAGTATGTGCCGCATCATTGGCGAATCGAACAGTAGCGTATCAATGCGGTACGACACGGTCGAGTCGTACGGGGTCACGTTCGCCTTGATGAACACGGTGTCCTTTTCGGCCTGTGCGGCTGCCAGGGACGATGCAAGTGCGAACGATGCAATCGAGAAGCACTTCATGGGATGCGTAACAGGAATAATACGGATCCCGACAACCCATACATGTCACTTGCGAAACTTGGTTGTCCGAACATGATTGTCCGCTCAACTTGCCCGAACAACTTCCGACCCACATAAGGCGTGAGCTTATGCCTATGCTGGACCATCTCCTCCTTCACCACAAAGCTCGCCTCGGGGTCCCAGACCACCAGGTCCGCATCATGGCCGGGAGCGATGCGGCCTTTCTGCTTCAGCCCAAGGAAAGCCGCAGGGTGCTCGCACAAGAGCCACGCAATATCCTCCAGTGAGAAGTCACGCTCCTTCGCACCGGTCCAGAAAGCAGGCAGCAGGAACTGCAAGCCCGCGATGCCCCCCCAGGCCTTCATGAAGTCGCCGCTCCGGGTCTCCTTCATCTCGGGTGGCGCTGGTGAATGATCCGTGGCCACGAAGTCGAGCGTGCCGTCCTTCAGGGCTTCCCAGAGCAGCTCGTTGTTCGCCCGCTCGCGGATCGGCGGCGCGCACTTGTACTCGGTGGCGCCATCGGGGATCTCCTCCGCGCAGAACAACAGGTAGTGCGGACAGGTCTCGGCGGTGATGCGCAGGCCGCGCTTCTTCGCGTCGCGGATTATTGGCAGGGCTTGCGCGGCAGAAACATGCACGATGTGGACGTGGACATCGAACTCCTCGCTGAGGCGGATCATGAGGGCGATGGCGTCGGTTTCCCAGTGCGCGGGGCGGGAGGCGAGGTAGTTCGTGTAGGAACGTGGCGAATGGGAGTTGGTGAATGGCGAATGGGCATGCGCCGTTTCCATCTCGCAATGCACCAGCAACTTGGCGTCATGCTTCTTCAGGATCGGCAGGGCCTTGCGCAGGTCCGCTTCGGTGACGTTCGGGAACTCAGCGATGCCTGAATGCGTGAGGAAGGCTTTGATACCGAAGACGCCTGCGCTCAACAAACCGTCAAGGTCGTCGATGTTGCCGGGGATCACACCGCCATAGAAACCGACAGTGACGTGCAATTTCCCTTTCGCGGCATCCAGCTTCAGCTTCAATGCCTCCACGGTCGTTGTCACCGGACTCGCGTTCAGCGGCATCTCGATCAGCGTGGTGATGCCACCGGCAGCCGCAGCTTTCGTCGCGGTCTCGAAACCTTCCCACTCCGTCCGTCCCGGCTCGTTGATATGCACATGCGCATCGATCACACCGGGCATGATCACCTTGTCGCCGAAGCTCTCGAAGGGGATCCCATCACGTTCCACACGACCGGGCAGGACGTCCTGGATCTTCCCATCGGCGAGGATGAGCGTGGCTTCGATCACGCCGGAAGGCGTGATGACACGGGTGCTATGGATGGCCTTCGGCATTGCTGATCAGCTAATTGACCAAAAAGGAATCAGTTAATCGGTCCTTGCTCCCTGCAATATCCAACGCTTCAACACCGTCCGCTCCTCTTCTGTCATCCCCGTCTTGTTGCCCTGCGGCATCGTTCGGGTGCGCACCGCCCGGATCATGATCTTGTCGGCCATGGCAGCGATCTGCTCCGGGGTATCGTACATCACGCCGTTGGGGGCCGTGGTCCATTGGTCATCGGTGGGGTTGGCGCTGTGGCATTGAACGCAGCGGGCCTGGATCACGGCGTTGGCTTCCTCGAAGCTGGTAGGTATCGCGCTGTCCATCGTGTCCTCAAAGGCGGGCGAGATCACAAAGCTCATCACCACCAACGAAAGCACGCTCCCAGCGAGCCATAGGGGCTTGTTCTCGCCGCGGTCCAGCAGGTTCCAGTAGTGTTTGATGCCGGCGCTGGCCACGATCATCACCATCAGGATGATCCAGTTCCCGCTGTGCCCGAAGGTGCTTGGGAAGTGGTTACTGATCATGATGAACACCACCGGCAACGTGAAGTAGTTGTTGTGCAACGAGCGCTGGCCCGCCTTCTTGCCGAGCGATGCATCCAATGGCTGCCCGGTCTTGGCCGCGCGCACCAGGGCTTTCTGGCTGGGGATGATGGTGAAGAACACGTTGCCCACCATGATCGTCCCGATCACCGCACCCACATGGATGAAGGCCGCGCGGCCGCTGAGCAGGTGTGTGAGCGCGTAGCAGATCACGGCCATGATCACTGTGCCCACCAGCGCGAAACGGCCTTGGTTCAGGATCAGCTTCGAGCGGCACAGGATGTCGTAGATCACGTAACCGAGCACCAACGAACCCACACCGATGCCGATGGCTGCAGGAGTGGAAATGTCCGCCACGGTGGGATCGATCAGGAACGAGCGGGCATCGGCATAGTACACGAGGAAGAGCAGCGCGAACCCGCTGAGCCAAGTGAAGTAGGCCTCGTACTTGAACCAGTGCAGGTCGTGCGGGATCACCTTCGGAGCGACCTTGTATTTCTCCAGGTAGTAAAAACCGCCGCCGTGGATCGCCCAGAGGTTCCCGGCCAGTTCATCGCGCAGGCCGTGCGTGCGGTTCAGATTGTTCTCCAAAAAGATGAAGTAGAACGAGGCGCCGATCCACATGATCCCGGCGATCACATGCGTCCAGCGCACGGCCAGGTTGAGCCACTCCATCACGTAGCCGTACATCGGCGTGCCTTCCACCGCGACGTAGGTAAGATAGCCCAGGAGTAGTGCGAGGAAGAAGAACTTACACGCTTGTCGCGTGGCGATGGCCGTGGAGCGTGCTTCCTCCAGATCGAAGCGTGTGGCTTCGGAGAGGTTCTCCGCCTGTAACTCCGTCGTCAGTGTTGTCGCCAACCGACGGAACCAGAGGAGCAAGCCGAGGAGCAATGCGCAAACCAGCAAGGCAGGCCACAGCATGGAGCTGTGCGCGAGTTTGATGGCGAACGACACCTCGGTGGACATACCCACGAAGATGCGCGTTTCCGTTCCTTCGTACCAGCGGTCGTGAGCACCGCACTTTGAACAGGGCGACCGTGAACAACCAACGCGACTTCTGGCTGAAGGTGCAGACGCAGCTGCAGAACGGCGGTCCCTTGGCCCTGTTGTGCGTGGTGGAGAGCATCGGAAGCAGTCCGGGGCGTGCGGGCTTCAAGATGTGCATTGCCCCGAACAGCGCGCTTTTCGGGAGCATCGGCGGAGGCATCATGGAGAAGAAGTTGGTGGACCTCACCACCGACCTGATGGGAAAAATGCAAGCCTTCCCCTACCTGAAAAGGCAAGTGCACCAAGCCGATCTAGGGAAGGACCGTTCCGGCATGATCTGTTCGGGGGAACAGACGGTCGCCGGCTTTCTCCTCCATGGCCAGGAAGCGGATCTGTTGGTGGCCGCGATCCTCGCTGCCTTCGATGACCGGATCCAGCCGTGCGAGCTGGAGTACAGTGCGCGGGGTATCCGCATCGTTCCGGCAGGTGAACGGGGTGCATTGCCTGATGCGGAATGGTGTTTCTACGAGACCTTGGGGACGCAGCTTCGCATCGCCATTGTCGGCGCGGGCCACGTTTCCCTCGCGCTCTCCCGGCAGATGGAGATGCTCGGCTTCCACATCACGGTATTCGATGATCGACAAGGACTGAACACCTGGGAGGCCAACACCTGGGCACACGAAAAAAGACTGATGGACTATGCGGACATGGCCGCTCACCTTCCTTCTGACCCTGACCTGTACGTGGTTCTGGCCTCCGTGGGCTATCGAACGGACGACATCGTGCTACGCCAATTGATCCGCAACTCATACAAATACCTCGGCATGCTGGGCAGTGCGGAAAAGGTGCGGGTGATGTTCGAGGCGATGCGGTCGGATGGGTACACCGAGGAAGAACTTGCCCGTGTTCACGCGCCGATCGGCCTGCCCATCCACAGCCGCACACCGGAGGAGATCGCGGTGAGCATCGCGGCGGAGATCATCGGGGTGAGGAACGGCAAAGCACGCTGAAAGACACGCTGAGTAAGGCATTCGGAGGATATCACGAACTGTGACATCCTCTTTCCAACGTAAAAGCCCCGGAATTCCCGAGGCTTTCACTGAGCTGTTCAGCGCTGCTCACACGTCCAGCTTCGCGTACACCGCGTTCTTCTCGATGAACTCGCGGCGCGGGGGCACCTCGTCGCCCATCAGCATGCTGAAGATGCGGTCGGCTTCGGCACCGTTCTCGATGGTCACCTGGCGCAGGGTGCGGCGGCTGGGGTCCATCGTGGTCTCCCAGAGTTGTTCGGCGTTCATCTCACCGAGACCCTTGTATCGCTGCACATTGATGCTGGCATCCTTGCTCGCCCCCTTCATGCGTTCGATGGTGGCATCGCGCTCGGCCTCGTTCCAGCAGTACACCTGCTCCTTGCCCTTCTTCACCATGTAGAGCGGCGGGGTGGCGATATAGAGGTAGCCGTTCTCGATCAGCTGCTGCATGTGCCGGAAGAAGAAGGTCATGATCAGCGTCTGGATGTGGCTACCGTCCACATCGGCATCGCACATGATGATGACCTTGTGATAGCGCAGCTTGGAGAGGTTGAGGGCCTTGCTATCGTCCTCGGTACCGATGGTCACCCCCAGGGCGGTGTAGATGTTGCGGATCTCCTCGTTGTCGAGGATCTTGTGCTGCATGGCCTTCTCCACGTTGAGGATCTTCCCTCGTAGTGGCAGGATGGCCTGGAACTCACGGTTGCGCCCTTGTTTGGCCGTTCCGCCGGCGGAATCTCCTTCCACCATGAAGAGTTCGCTGGCACTGGCGTCCTTGCTCTGGCAGTCGGCCAATTTGCCGGGTAGGCCCCCACCGCTGAAGGCGCCCTTACGCTGCACCATCTCACGGGCCTTCCGGGCGGCGTGTCGGGCCTGTGCCGCGAGGATCACCTTGTCCACGATCTGCTTGGCGTCCTTCGGATGTTCTTCGAGGTAGTTCTCGAGCATCTCGGCCACGGCGATGTTCACGGCACCGCTCACCTCGTTGTTCCCGAGTTTGGTCTTGGTCTGCCCCTCGAACTGGGGTTCTTGCACCTTCACGCTGATCACGGCGGTGAGTCCCTCGCGGAAGTCATCACCGGCGATCTCGAACTTCAGTTTCTGGGTGGCACCACTGGCATCGGCATACTTCTTCAGGGTACGGGTGAGGCCCATGCGGAAGCCGGCCAGGTGTGTACCTCCTTCGTGCGTGTTGATGTTGTTCACATACGAGTGGATGTTCTCCGAGTACGAATCGTTGTACACCATGGCGATCTCCACGGGGATGCCTTGCTTCTCCCCTTCCATGTGGATCACGTCCTGGATCAACGGCAAGCGGGTACCATCGAGGTATTTCACGAATTCGGGCAGTCCTTGTTCGCTGAAGAACGTCTCACTCACGAAGCTGCCGTCCTCATTGGTCCGGCGTTCGTCGGTGAGGGAAAGCTTGATCCCCTTGTTCAGGTAGGCCAGTTCGCGCAGACGGGTGGCCAGCGTTTCGAAATTATACTCGCCTGACAGGAAGATGCTGAGGTCCGGCTGGAAGGTGACGATGGTTCCACGGTAGTCGGTGGTACCGATCTCGCGCACGGCGAACAGGGGTTTGCCCTCGCTGTACTCCTGCTCGTACTTCTTACCACCGCGATGCACCTCGGCCCGCAGCAGGGTGCTCAAGGCGTTCACGCAGCTCACGCCCACCCCGTGTAGACCACCGGAGACCTTGTAGCTGTCCTTGTCGAACTTGCCACCGGCGTGCAGTACGGTCATCACCACTTCCAAGGCACTACGCCCCTCCTTGGCGTGCATGTCCACGGGGATCCCGCGGCCATTGTCCTTCACCCGGATACCGTTGGTTGGCGTGATGCTCACCTCCACGGTGTCGCAATGGCCCGCCAGGGCTTCATCGATGGAGTTGTCGACCACTTCGTACACCAGATGGTGCAGGCCTTTCAAGCCCACATCGCCGATATACATGGCCGGGCGCTTCCGCACCGCTTCGAGGCCCTCCAGCACCTGGATGCTGTCGGCCGAATAGCTCGCCGCCGCTTTCTTCTGCTCGCTCATTTCAACTGCTGTCTCAGACATGGTTCCACTGGGCACCTGCGCCCCATTTCGTAAGGTTCGCGAAGATACCACGAAAGCCCCTGTCCTTCAGTGCGTTTTCCCAACAATAGCGGCGCGCTTGTTGATAATTATCAGGCGCTTGGAACTTGCCGTTCCGCCTCCTTTGATGTAAACCACCAACGGGGTTCAAAGGCCCCCGCCCCCCTGTTCAGAACGAGTATGTGGCCCCGCCCAAAAGCAAGCCACGCTGCACCGGGTAGCGGTACCAACGCTCGTACTTGCTGGCGCTCAGGTTGCTCATTTCCAGGAACAGGCTTAACCGCTTGGTATAGCGGTATTCCAGACCCAGATGGAGATCCAGGTAGCCATCGAGGTCCTTGGTGATCGGGGACACGGGAACGGTCAGGCTGGGGTCGCTGGGGTCCAGGTAGTAGCCGGCTTTGCGCTGGCCGAGGAACTGCGCTTCCAGCTTGGCGATCAGCTTGCCCTGCATGCTATAGGTGGCCCCCAGCGCCAGTTGGTAGGGCGGTAGGTTCCACGGCTCGAGCTGGTCTTCGGTGGTGTAGTTGGTGATATCGATCCGGCCATGGAAGCGAACGGTCTCGTCCATGCGGTAATTCAGTTCGCCGCTCAGGTTGAACTGTTTCACCCGGTCGTACACCACGGCCATTTGCGCCCCGAAGGGTCCGTTGGGCGCGGCCAGGAACAGGGGCCTATCCTCCATGGCGGAAATGCTCGCCCGCACATCGAAGCCCACCCGGCTGCTGAAGCTGCCCCGAAGCCCGGCATAGGCGTCGTACAGCAGGCTGCTGTTGGCCAGGGCGGGTCGGGCGATGAGCCACGGGTTCTCGCGGGTGAGGCTGCGGAAGCTGTTCCGCCGGCGTTCGCCATCGATGCCGACATAGGGTACGAGGATATCATCGAACAAGCTGTAGCTGGCGTAGGCCTGCGGGAAGAAGTGGAAGGAGGTCTTGCCCTGTGCATCGATGTACAGGCCCGCGCCGATCCGCACCATGTACTTGTCCCCTTGGCGGGTGATGGAGGGTTTCAGGCCGACGAGGGTTCCGTTGGTGCGGTGGTCGCCCAGGCTGGCGCTCCGCACCTCGCCGAAGAGGCCATTGCGCAGTTCGCCGCGGTAGGCATTGTTATCGATGAGCAGCCCCAGGCCAAGGCGGTCGCCCTGCTCGGCCTTGCTCAGATCGGCGGTCAGGCGCATGTTGGTCTCGCGGCTACCACTGAGGTTGCTGTAGGCGTACACCTCCAGGCCCACATCATGCGCCACGAGGGTGCTGTCCTTGTACAGGCTGCGGATGCGGGCGGCGAAGCCGATGTCGTTGTAGAACTGCTTGCGGTCATCGTCCGCCGCGGCCTGGAGGTCCTGAAGGGCGAGCACACTATCCGTGGCATCGAATCCGTAGTAGCTCACCCGCCGCCGGTCGTACATCAAACGGCCGCCCACCTCATGGTTGCGCAGGAACTGGGCATAGTGGGCATCCACGTTGTTGTAGCTGTAGCGGCTGGGGCCTACATCATCCAAGCCCCCGGCACTGCTCAGGTGCTTGAGGTGGATCCCCCAGGCATTGTCGCGTGAACGGCCTTGGTCGTAGTAGAGCTCGCCGAGCGGCGTGGTGTACAGTCCGAAGCCTGCTTTCACGAATCCCTTGTAGAGCTTCTGCTGGGCCTGTCTCACGTTCAACGAAGCCGCCGCCAGGCTATCCACTTTGGCAGGGATCACGGCCTTCGCGGCGATCAAGTCGAAACGCACCGGCCGTTCCGGCAAAATGGTATCGATCGGCTCGGGGCGCAGGTCCTTTTTCTGGGCATCGGCAATGGTCGGGTTGAAGATCCCTTGGATCACATACTCTCCGCCCTGCCCCAAAGCGGCTGTGGCACCGGTGAACAGTACGACCAGCAGGGTCGCACGAAATGGTAGCAGGCTCATTCTTCGTCGGTGTTATCGGTGCCGGGCATGGGGACCAGGAGTTCTTGCTGCGGGGCAGGCGTGGTCTGCCGTGTTTCTTCCGCGTTGATGGTGGCCAGTCGGTCGCGTGCCTGTGCCACAAGATCCGGGTCGTTGCTGTTGTCGATGACCCCTTGAAGGGCGGCTTTGGCCTGGAACCGGTCATCCAGCTTCACATAAGCGTCCGCCAAGAGGATGAAGGCCTTCGCCTTCCAATGGTCGTATGCGGGATACTTCTTCACCAGGTCGAACACCTCCTTCTCCGTTTCGGTGAACTTGTTCTGGAGATAGCGCACGTAGGCCATGTCGTACTTCGCTTCGGCCCCCAATGCGTTGGTGCTTCCATTGGCCACGGCCTTGAATTTGGTGAACGCGCCGTCGAGGTCGTTCCGGTCCAACAGGTCCTTGGCCACGGCGATCCCGGCCTCGGACCTCAGGTCGGCGGAGGCGTCCGAGTTGGCGGTCACCTTGGCGGCGGCTTTAGCGGCATCGGCGGAGCGGCCCAGTTCCTTCAGGCAGCGCATCTGCCCCACCTGTGCGGCCAGGCGGTTCTGCGGGAAGCTCGCGATGGGTTCCAGGGCGGTGAAGTGCTCGAGCGCACCTTCCCAGCGTCCTTCGCGGAAAAGGATGTCGCTGGCGCCGTACAATGCGCTTTCCATGAATTGCGCCGCCCCGGCATGAATGGTGGCCTCCAGATCGGGGAACGCCTGGTCGTACTTGCCATCACGATAGAGGCAGTCGCCGCGGTAGAAGCGCGCGTTCAAGGCAAAGGCACCTTTCGGATACTTGTTCAGATAATCCCCGAACGCTCCGATGGCCTGGGGGCATTTGCCATCGAGGTAGAGGGCTTCCGCACTGCGGTAGTACTTCTCATCCAGATCCAGGGTGGCGGGATCCACGAAGCTGAGGGTGCGCACGTAGGCTTCGTACTCGGCCACCCGGCCCTGTTCCACGTAGATGTTCTCCAATGCGGTCAGTGCCTCTCGCGACCCGTCCACGGTCGGGTACTTCGCAATGGCGGCCTTCAGCTGTTCAATGGCTTGTGCGGTGTTCCCCTTGCGTTTCTGGATCTCGGCGACCTGCAACATGCTCGTGCGCACATGGGGGCTATTGGGATGCTGGCGGATCACCTGGTCGTAGTACCCCAAGGCGGCATCATCGTTATCCGTTGCCACGTACGTTTCGCCCAGCTGAAAGCGGGCATCGGCGGCGTAGCGCGAATCGGGTTGGGCGCTGAGCAGGTTCTTGAGCGTGGCGATCTTCTCGTTGAACTGACGGTCCAGTCCTTGGCAAACGCCCTTCTGATACAGGGTATAATCGCGGTCGTCGGTGCCCGCCTTCACGGCATCATCGTACCACTTCACGGCCTGGGCGTTCTCCTTGGTCACGAAGCAGCAGTCGCCCACGCGCACCATGGCATCGGTCCGCTGGATGGTGGCGCGCTTCTCGGCGGCGACGAAACGCCGGAACGCGGTGGCCGCCTCGCCATACTGCTTCATCTTGAAATAGGTATAGCCCATGCCATAACCCGCCTGCTCATAGAGTTCGGTGGCGTAGGCCCCAGGGGAGTTCCGCAGGTCGTCGTACTTGCGCAGTGCTGCCGGGTAGTCCCCCTGGCCGTAATAGGATTCGGCCATCCAGAAGTGCGCCTTCGCGTTCACGCCCTGCTGCACCGGATACTTCAACGCTTTCTCGAAGAACAGCGCGGCATCCCTGTACTTCCGGCCTTCATAGAGCTCCACCCCGCGGTCGAAGGCGAGCTTCTGGTAGGCCTCCTGCAACCGCAGGTCCTTATCCTTGATCTCGTCCAGGGAGGCCAGCGCGGCCTCATAGTTCTTGGTCTTCAGGTACACGTTCAGCAGGAACTCATAAGCCTCGTTCCGCCGGGGCGTGTTCGGGTAGGTCTTGAGGTAGTTCTTGAGCGCGTTGATGGCTTCGTGATAGGGGTCCAGGCTCAGGTCGTAGGCCAGCTTGGCATAGTTGAAGAGGGCATCTTCGGTCACCTTCGGATCCTTGGCGATATCGTACGCCTTCTTGAAGGCGGTGCGTGCGTGGTTCTTCTCGCCGAGCTTCAGGTAGCAATCGGCCATGTGGTAGGTGGCGAGCTGGGCCAGACTGTCGTTGCCATTGGCCACCAGGTTGAATTGCTCGAGGGCCTTACGCCGGTCCTCCACCATCATGTAGGTATAGCCCAGGATGTAGCGATCCTCGCGGGCCAGCCCAGCGCGCTTGGCGCTCTTCTCCAGGTACGGCAAGGCTTGTTGGTAGTTCCCGGACCGGTAGTTGGCCTCCCCGGCCAACCGATTGATCTCGTTCTCGCGCTTCACCCCTTGCGGGTCGTTCAGCAAGGGCTGCACGTAGGTGTTCAGCTCATCATACTTCCCCTGCAGGAAAAGGATCTCGGCGATATAGATGGGCACCACCTTACCGAACCCTTCATCGTTCTGGAGCTTCTGGAACCCGGCGAGCGCGGTGCCATGGTTGCCCCGTTCGTAGTGGATATGCGAGGCATAGTAGGTGGCCGGCACGGCGTAGGGCCCGGTTCCGTTCTGCACCTCGGTGAACTCCACGATGGCCTTATCGGGGTCGCCGGTCTGGAAGAAAGCGTAACCCCGCTTGAACCGGTACTCCTCCAACTCGCTGGGCGAAAGGGCGAAACGATCCACCTTCTCGCTCCACGACAGCGATTCCTTCCATTTCTTCTGGGCGAAGGTGTGCTTGAAGAGTTCCAGCTTCACGGTTCCCACATGCAGGTCGTCGGGATGGTCCTGCATGAAGGCGTGCAGGCGGTAACCGGCATCATTGTGGAAGAGGCGCACGGCACAAAGGGCGCTGTAATATTCGGCCTCCACCCGTTCGGGGGCGTGATCGTCCGTGACCCGCTCCACCACGCGTTCGAACTCGTATTGGGCAGCGCCGTACTTCGCCTTGTCGAACAGTTCAAGGGCATGCGCCAGGTCGGCGCCACGATGCTCGTAATGGGCGGGTCGCTGGGCCAGCGAACCCGTGGCCAGCAGCAGCGCAGCCAAGCCCAGCGGCACCCTACGCAGGGCGGGGGATATGATGTTCATCTGGGATCAAAGTTCTTGGGAGCCAGAGGGGCGATCGGCGGGAATGCGTCGCACTTATCCACGCGCGCGTGTTCACGTGATCCTCCGATCGGTCCATCCATCCTGAAGGATAACGGCAACCTTCGTTCCGGAATTTCCCATCGCTCATTTCCCATTGCCGATCCCTGCCCCGCTGGGGTACGACCAGCCCACCAGCGATCAGGGATCGACGATCGGCCATCAGAAATCCATCGAATGGAAGGCTCACCCATCATCCTGCTTCACGGCGTTCGGATCTTTCAGCGCGAGAACCTGATCCTGAACAATGTGGACTTCACCGTGTACAAAGGCGAGTTCCTGTACCTGGTGGGACGTACCGGCACCGGCAAGAGCAGCTTGTTGCGCACCCTGTACGGCGACCTTCCGCTGCATGAGGGCGAGGGCCATTGCTGCGGCTTCGACCTGCGCAAGCTGAAACGGTCGCAGATCCCGTTCCTGCGCCGGAAGATCGGCATCGTGTTCCAGGACTTCCAACTGCTCACGGACCGTAGTGTGAACGAGAACCTGCTCTTCGTGCTGAAAGCCACCGGCTGGACGGACACCAAGCGCATGGACGAGCGGGTGCAGCAAGTGCTGGAGAAGGTGGGGCTCAGCACCAAGGGCTACAAGATGCCGCACGAGCTGAGCGGCGGCGAACAGCAACGCGTGAGCATCGCCCGGGCGCTCTTGAACGACCCTGAGCTGATCCTTGCCGACGAACCCACCGGCAACCTGGACCCCGAGACCACCGGCGAGATCCTGGACCTGCTGTTCGAGATCAGCCACACGGGGCGTAGCGTGATCATGGCCACGCACGACTACACGCACATGAAGAAATTCAACACGCGCGTGGTGCGTTGCGAGGACTCGAAGCTGCTGGAGTTAAGCGCGGCGGCGCAAGCCTAGTCCACGGCCCATCGGGCCTCGAAAGGCGGCAGGGGTCATAGCAGCCGCAGGATCCGTTCCGCGTTGCGCCGGTTGCTGAACCGCTCCTCCAGCACTTCCACGCGCTTCTCGATGGCCTGCCCGTTCGCCGGTGTGCCCATGCAGGCCAGGATGCTCGTGCGCATGGCTTCTGCGCGATCGTGCACATGGCAGAGCTCGGCCAGCCCGGTGCCTTCCACCATGGGCGTGTTGCACACCACATGGCGGCCGGTGTACAGGCAGAGGAGCAGCTTGAGTTTGATGCCCGTGGCTTGGAAGGTGGGCAGCACATTCACCTGGGCCGCGCGCACCAGGTCCTGGATCTCCGTTGTCGTGAGCCCCTCGCGCAGCTCCACGTTCGGCGCCAAGGCCACCGCGCGCTTCAACGCCCGACTGGCGTTGCTGCCGGCGATCACCAGCTTCACCGGCGCTCCCTTGAACACCTTCTGCACGAGGAACAGCGCCGCCATGTCGTTCTCCGGCACACCCAGCGCACCGTGGTAGAAGGCGAAATCACCCAGGCCATCGGCCACCTCCACCCTATCGCAGGCATGGAAGGCCGGAATGTGCGACACGTGTTTGAAATGCCCGTCGAAGTAGGCCTGGTCCTTGGGGCTGATCGCGAGGATGTGGTCCGCTTCGCACAGCACCGGCTCGAAACGCAGGAGCTTGCGGGCCTCGTTCAAGAAGTAGGTGCGGCGGAAGGCATTACCCTCCGCCTTGGCCAACGCCGTGTAATAGTCGTGCTCCACGTTGTGGGCGCGTACCAACCGCCTGCGCCCTTGCAGCCGCGGATCACCCAGGTGGTAACAGCTATGCAGGCCTTCGAAGAGGATGGGATGCGCATCCTTCAACAGCCGGCCCATGAGCGCCTCGCTCCGGCGGCTCACCACCACATAGGGCAAGGCGTGTAACAGTTGGTGCTTGCCGGTGTGGCGGGGATAGTAATGCACCGATGCGCAGAACCGTTCCAGCTCCTTCCCCCGGCCGCGCCCGTACTCGAAACAATGCAGGTGCACCTTGGCCCCCGCCTCGGCCAGCGCCTTGGCCTTGTAGTACACATCGATCACGCCACCGTAGTCCGGCGGTGCCGGTACATCGAAGCTGATGATATGGAGGTGTTGCTCAACCAAGCCCTTGGAGAACGGCCTTCAGCGCGTCCTGTTCGCGGGAACCGTCCAGCGAAGCGGCCGCGAAAATAGCATTCCGCCGAAGGGCCTCCCGGCGCGGAGCATCGGCCATAAGCGCGCGCACCGCATGGGCGATGGCATCGGGGTGTGCATGCGGCAGCACGATGCCCGCATCGTACTTCCGCACGATGCCCGCCACCTCGGGCAGGTCCGTCACCAGCGCGGGGATGGACGCGCGGAAGTAGTCGAACAGCTTGTTGGGCAGGCTGAAGCGGTAGTTCAGGTTGGTGTCCTTGTCCAACGAAAGACCCAGGTCCGCATTGCGCGTGTACTGCATCATGCGTTCGTAGGGCATGCGCGGCAGCATGCGTACGCGGTCGTCCAGGGCAAGGTCCTTCACCATGCGTTGCAGCACGGGCCAGGCATCGCCACCGCCCACGAGCAGCAGCAGGCAGCCGGGCAGTTCGCGCATGGCCTCCACCGCCTCCTCGCCCCCGCGCTGCACGTTGATGCCACTGCCTTGCAGGATAAGGATGAAACGATCCTCAGGAAGGTCCAGTTCGCGGCGCGTTGGCAGGGGGCCGAGGTCCCTGGGCATAGGGATGTTCCGCACCACGGCAGGCCGCTTCCCATACCGTTCGGCGTAGGCGTTGGCGATGCTGTCGTTCACGGTGATGATGTGCCGCAGCTTCGGGAAGATCCACCGTTCGATGGCGAGCCACACCCGCCGCACCGCCGGGCGGCCCACCAGTTCGGGCACTTCGGTGTAGAACTCGTGGCTGTCGTACACCAGCTCCTTCCCCCGCAAGCGCGCCGCCAGGAACGAGGCCGGCAACGTATCCAGATCGTTCGCCACCACCAAGCCGCACCGCGCGAAGAGCAGCAGCAGGAACAACCGCACGTTGTACTCCGCGTAGAAAAGCGCCCCCCGGCGGAAGAGCAGCCGCATGCGCTGGGTGGCGTACGGCCGATCCAACGGAAGCGAGCCCGGCAGCGCACGGCCCACGAGCAGGACATCATGGCCCAGCGCCTGCAACACGGTGCAGGTGCGGTGCACGCGGTTGTCGGTGCTGAGGTCGTTGGTGACGGCTACAATGGCGCGGGGCATGGGATGATGGCGTGAAGATGCGGAGCTTCCGGCGATCATGGAAAACGCAGCGGCCGGAGCATTCGTCTCCGGGCCGCTACTGAATACCTCGCAAGGTCTACCGATCCACCTTCACGGCCTTCTTCACCACGGGCTGGCCATCCAGCAGCAGCGTAACGTAGTACATACCCGGTGCCAGTGAGGCAGTGTTCCACTGGTACTGGTAACTGCCGGCCTCCAAGTGGGCTTCTTGCAACACGCGCAGGTCGCGGCCATCGCTGCTGTTGGCCAGCAGCTGGGTGCGGCCGCCACGATCGAGCGTGTAGAACACCGTGGTGCCCTCGTTGAAGGGGTTGGGCTGGATGCGGAGCTTGTCATCGCCGGTGGCATCATCCACGGGCAGTACGGTGGGTGCCGGAGTGGGCTGTTGCAGAACCCGGCCGCCGTCGGGGTTGGCGCAGCAGGCGGCGAGGGCTTGTTCGAGGTGATCCAGACGTACAAGGAGGTCTTCGATGGTCGCTTGATGGGCGGTAAGCGCCTGGTCTTGCGCCACCATCTTACGCTGCTGTTCCTGTATCGCTCCTACCGTCAGTGGGATGATATCCAATGGGCTCATGCCGAGAAAATCAACCCCAGCGGTCTCCACCCCGCCCAATGAGTCAAGCACTTCGGGTTGGTGCACCGGCCTGGTGAGTTGGGGGAGCACCGACTGTACCTCGCCGGACAAGAACCCGTAGCGTACGCCCTGCGGCAGGGCCATCTGTGGGTACTCCTCATGCCGGTAGGTGTAGGTTCGAGGCCGAAGTTGCATCAACAGGCCAACGGCATCCTCCACGTCCTCGACATTCGTCTTCAACTGTTCGTCGCATGGTACCACGATGCTGTTGACCATGATAGGACCCGTGAAGAAACCGGCCCAGTTGGTCGTACCACCCGTAGGTGCCACACCGTACACACTGTAATTGTTGACACCGTTCACTCCTTGGGCGTACAACCCGTAGCTGTTCGTTATCCGCGGAGGCACCGAGACCGACCCCCCGGATCTCGCATAGACCCCGTAACTGTCCGTGGTGGTGCCGGAGCTATTCACTGTGCTTTCCCCGTACAACCCACATGCCCGGGTGCTGCTACCGCTGGAAATGGACGAAAAGCCGTAGCAACCATAGCTGTTCTGCAGGGTTCCACCGCTGTTGGCAGATTTACCATAGAGACCATACGCGTTGGCCGTGGTTCCTCCCGTGCGACCTTCGATCTGGCCACGGGCTCCGTACGCCCGAGTCAGTATGGATCCGTCCGTCGGCGTCCGGGCTAATCCGTACACACCGTTGATCTCTACTGTAACACCTTCCGGCGAGGCGGAGTTCGCAATGCCATACACCCCGTAACCTACTTCATCAATTGCCGCCACCTCGCTTTGTACACCGGCCGCGGACCACAGGGATGAAGAGACTGGTTTGACCTTGGTAAATATCCCATACGACCAACCCGTTGGTTCGGCGAAGAACTCCGAATTGATCCCACCATTGAGTGGCACATCCTCCTCCGTATGCCGCACATCAAGCTTGAAGTCGATCGCGGAGGTTCCCACCCCTACCTTCCAATCCTTTTCCGGGCAGTTGGCGGCACCAGTTCCAACGGGTATATGTGCGGTGTAAAGCCTGTTGGTCGCGGGATCGGCTGTCCAATCACAATCTCCGCCACCCCCAGGTGGTTGAGGCCAGGTGCTGATCCGTCGCCAATGCAACCGTCCGGTGCCGTCCGCCATCACCACCCTGGTGAGCGTGTCGTTGTTGTAGTCCGGGATCAGGCTATCGATCCGTACCGTGCCGTCGTTCACGTGCAGTTTTTCGGTGGGGTCCTCGATCTGCCCATTGATCACCCCCGCCCTGAAAAAGTCGCCGATGCCCACATTGGCCGTGGTGTCGGTTGGAATATGGATGCGCATGGCCTCCATGCCCTCCAGGCTGCGGGCACCGTATGTCTTCGACGATGATACCTGATAGTCGTTGGTGAACATGAATCGCAGCCGGTCCGTTCCCCAAGGCGAATCATCCGGGTTGTCGCTCCACTCGATCACGGCATCGGAGCGGTCGTTGATCTCGCCGGAGGTGTAGTCGGTGGAATCCACATACGCGTACTTGTGGCCGATGTACATCTGGTCGGAGTTGCCGGTCATGGTCACGCCGTTGCGCATCCAGGGGCGGAAGCCGAAGTCCTGGGCATAGTTCACGACGGCAGCGCCGCTATCCACCAGGTGCAGCCGGGTGAACGGGCCGGGGTTGGCATAAAAGTTCTCCACCGGGCTCACCGCCAGGTACCCGTTCCGTTTGATGTTCGCGAAGCCGTTGATCGTCGACAGCGGCATCGTGTGGTAGAGTTGCATACGATGCAGACTGTCCGTCCACCATTGGATCGGATAGTTGCCGTTGTGCATCACACGCAGAGGCTGCGAACTCGCAGCGTCCCAACCCGTGTACGACGTTGGAAAACTGGCGTTGTTGTCGCTCTCGGTGGTCTGTGCTATGCAAAAGCCGCTGGAGAAGGCCATGGCCATAGCCATTGCCATACTCTTCAATTGGTCACTTCTCATGGTCTTCAATTTGGAAGACCAGACATCTGCTACCTCACAACGACGAACTTCCTGATGACCCTCTCATCCTCCCTTGACAGTACAGCGGTGTAGACCCCCTGAGCCAAACCACTGATGTGGAGCCGTTCTGTATCGGCAGGCACCAAGCGCCTGACGACAGCACTGCCGTGCGCATCAACGATCATCAGGTCACATGCCTGGTTACCCATTCCGGAAACGACCAGTTCTTCAGCCTCAACCCATAACGCCAGTGTTGGATCAGATAGGACCACCTCCACTCCCACCAGCGAGCACTCGGGGCTTGCGGATACACACACCTGATCCACGAGGACATAGGCCCATGGGTATCCTGGCCCGATCCTGACCGTATCCGTCATGGCATCGCTGAAGTGATTTCCGATCACGAGGAACTGATAGGCAGAATCCGCCACAAAGCTCCCCTCAACCAACGTCCAGTCGGCGGTGTCCAGAATGACCTCCTGGGAGTACACTTGGGCATAGTTGCGTAACCCGAAGGTCGGATCCAAAGCATTGTTCAGACCGAATGAGTCGACACTGAACACCATTCCGAAACGGTCAATAGCCAATCCGGGTTCTTCACTACCACCGTAAGCTGCATTTACAAACATGCTGGCGTAGTACGTCTCCCCGACTACCAACGGTTCGATCAACCGGGCACCCACCATTTCCCGGGTGTTAATGAACTGACGTGCAAATGACCACATCCCGCAATACGCCATTCCATCCTTCGCCTGTTGGTAGGTGAAGATGTTGTAGGGGACGTCGGTCAACCAACCGTCCGGTTGGCAGCCCATGTGATGGTCGGGTGTTGGACTGAAGGCCATCCAAGATTCCGGGTGGTAGTCGGCCGTAAATCCAAGGCCGGAAAAGCACGTATCGACTTGTTCGAAACTTGGATTCGGGACAAGGTTTCCCTGCGCTTCACAGCGGAGGACAGCAACAAAGAACAAGCAGCCCATCACAAAGCCGAGGCCGGTACCTGGCCACTTGACCTTCGTTGCCTTCGGCTTCATCGTTCGTTCAGTTCGTGTTGACCGGGTAGCATGGCCCGGTCCATGAAAATACGATGCACGGTGCGATCAGCACGCATGCATGTCTTCCCTGTCGGCGGCCAGGAGAAGCCGTTCGCCATGCAGCGAACGCCGTGCGCCAAGGCGCACGGCACCTATGCCTCAAAGGGTGGTGCGGTATCCATGGGCTGGAGTGTTGGAAGGTGGCACAACAAAAAAGC
Organism: Flavobacteriales bacterium; assembly: GCA_008016945.1. The sequence goes on along the minus strand of SSGN01000006.1, from coordinate 352 downwards.
CGGTGGGGCACATTTGCACCCCACCGGCAGAACTACCTTTCCTGACTGTACCCTTAACTGCGCCCCTGCGCCCCTGCGCCCCTGCGTTCGGCGGGCAGCTTCATTCCACAGGCGCTACGCTTTTCCATGGTGTCGAATATAACGGAAGTATTTTACGGTGGCGTCCTGGTTGAAAAATTCATTGAGAATTTGACGCTTACTGAGACGGCATGAAAGAACCGGTCGATCCAATGGTGAAAAGGTGAAAGGGTGAAAAGCGTGAGAAGGTGAAATGCCTCGCACCCTTTCACGCTATCACCCCAGTGGTCCAGATCGCTGAGCTCGGCCGGATCTTCATCACCGGCTCAGTAAT
>SSGN01000093.1 GCA_008016945.1 Flavobacteriales bacterium | reverse complement strand
CCCCGGGGTCGTGCGGAAGAACATCGCGGAACAGATGAAGGTGACCGTGGACCTCACCTACACCAAGCTTTGAGACACGTGCGTGGATCCTCGCCTTTCTTTTCCTTGCGCATGAACCGATGCCTGCTGTTCACCTCCGTCCTGTTTGCCGCTCCGGCTTGTGCCCAAGAGGATCTGCTGGAGTTGCTGGGTGCCACGGAAACCAGCGTGGTTCATACCAATGCGAGCTTCAAGACGTCGCGTGTCATCAACGGCCATAGCCTGGAGAACACGGCGGCCGGGGTGTTGGACATGCGCATCAACCACCGGTTCGGTTTCCTGAGCGGTGGGGTGAACGAGTTCTTCGGTCTGGACAATGCCGATGTGCGCCTTGGCGTGGACATGGGCATCACCGATCGGTTGATGGTGGGCGTGGGACGCAGCGGATACCAGAAGACCGTGGACGGGTTCGCCAAGTTCAAGGTGTTGAGGCAGTGCGATGAGGGGTGTGGCATGCCCATCACCCTGGCGGTCGTGGCGGCCTCGTCACTCACCACGGCGCGGGCCACCGAGGTGCCGTGGTACGGCCCGGGGCGCGAAGACCACTTCACGCACCGGCTTACCTATTCCTGGCAGATGGTGGTGGGGCGGAAGTTCAGCGACGGGTTCTCCGTGCAGGTCACGCCCGGGGTGGTGCACCGTAACCTGGTGGAGGCAGCGGACGATCCGAACGACCTGTTCCATGTTGGTGTCGGAGCACGGGCCAAGTTGTCCAAACGACTCGCCATCAATGGGGAGTACTTCCACGTGATGCGCGACGATGTGCCGCTGTTCACCAATTCACTCTCGGTGGGTTTCGATATCGAGACCGGCGGACACGTCTTCCAGCTGCATTTCACCAACAGCACCGGCATGTTCGAGCGAGCCTATATCACGGAGACCACCGGAAGATGGGGCGATGGTGATATCCATTTCGGATTCAACATCTCCCGTGTGTTCACCCTGTACGACCCGAAGAAGAAGCCGGTGGAGTAGGACCGGAACACCGCGGGCCACCCGTGTTCACCGTGGTGCCGGAGCCGTCGGGCCGATCGCCCCCAGGGCTTTCTCCAGGTCCAGGCGTAGCACCACACCGAGCCCGTGGATCTGATCGGTCGAGACCATGGCCCCATGGCCTTCGTGGACCATGCGTTGATAAGCGACCATGGCCGGTTGCTCCGGTTCCACGCTCGGCACATGCTGTGTCAGATGTGCGATGGGTGCCGTGGCCGATCCTTGTGCCAGGGCCGCGCGCAGGTCCTCTTTCAGTACCAGACCGCGGTACAGCCCTTGGTCCACTACTACCACCACGTGGTGGTCAACCAAGGTCATGGCGTTCCATGCATCCTGTACGGTGGCCGAGGGAGCCATCCGGATGAGATCCCTTCGAACACATTGGCCCACGCGCAAGGCCAACACATTGGCTTTCTGCTGCACCATGCGTGCTTCGCTGCCGGCCGCCATGAAGATGAACACGCCGATGATCGCCAGAGTGAAGGCGCCACTGTACAGACCGTAGACCACGAAGCATAGGGCCAGTACGCGACCGATCGAGGTGGCGATGCGCGTGGCTTTCTCGCGTGGCAGCCACATCCCCAGAGCAGAACGGAGGATGCGCCCACCGTCCATGGGGAAGGCGGGGATGAGGTTGAAGAGGAACAGGCTGAGGTTGGCCGCCAGGAGGAAGGTGAGCAGGCCGGTCCAGCCTTCCAGGTCGTTGAGCAGATCGGTGGTGAGCAAGTCCACGCCGGAGGTGGCCAGGGCGATGAAGGCGATGCCGGCGATAACCAGGTTGACCATCGGGCCCGCCACGGTGATCCAGAACTCCTGTTTCGGATCCTCGGGCATGCGCTCCAGGCTGGCCACACCGCCGATCGGAAGTATGGTGATGTCGCGTGTGCGCACCCCGAACCGCTGGGCGGTGAGGGCATGGCCGAATTCGTGCAGCACCACGCAAGCGAACACGATGAGCACGTAGCCGATCTCGGTGAGGATGTCGTGCCAGGAACCGCCATCGGACACCCCCATGATGGCGATATAGGCCGGCAACAGGGCGAAGGTCCAGTGCAGGAACACCTTGATCCCCTTGAAGCTGAAGAGCGGTAATCCTCCACGCATCAGCGCGCTCAATGGCTGGCTTGCTGAAGGATCAGCAGCGGGGTGTGCGTGTGCAACGCCAGTTCCGTGGAAACACTGCGGTGGAAGAGCTGCTCGATGCGCCCGCGATGCCGGTGCACCACCACGGCCAGGTCCGTGTCGCGCTGGTTCGCCAGGTCGTTCAACGCAACCAACACATCGTCGCCGCTCACACTGTGGAAGGTGTGAGGTATGGCACCGAGCAACTTGTCGTATTCGCCACCGAAGGTCTCTTCCGCGTCGCGCCCTTCGGGTACCACGTGCACGATCATCACTTCGGAGCGCGACCAACGTGCGATGTCCAACAGCACTTTCAAGGTACTGCGGTCCACCGGGCCACCATCATCGGCCAGGACGATCCGTTCCGGATCCTGATAGGTTGCCGCGGCAGGTACCGCCAGCACGGGAAGGGCCACGTTGCGGATCACCGAGGCGGTGGTACTGCCCATCAATAGCCGCTCCAAGCCCGACGTGCCATGTGTGCCCATCACCACCAGGTCCGGTGGCTCAGGGCCTTCGCACATCTCCTGGAGCACCTGGCTCAACGCCCCGTAGGCCGAGATGGTGGCCAGGTCCGGCGTGGGTTCGGGCAGCTGTTCCAGCAGTTGCCCCGCGAAGCTTTCGAGACCCTCCACGGAGAGCTGTGCCGTGGGGTCGGGCATCACCGGCAGGTCCGTGCTCGTGGGCGGTGAACGGAACGTGTTCAACAACGTGAACCGGTTGCCTTCCGTGCCATAGAGCCGGATGCCATAGATGGCGGCGTTGAGCGCGTTGGCGCTCATGTCGGTGGCGATCAGGACGTGGGCCATGGTCGGCCTGTTCTGGGGTCGGGGTCAGTGCTTGGCGGCGTCGGATCCGCTGGGCCTCGCGTCGGCCGAATCCACCAGGGCGTATCCGGTGAAGATCAACGCGATCATCACCAGGAAGCTGATCAGGCCTTTCATGTTGTTGATCGAGCCATCCGGTTGCAGCAGGTCCTCGGTGTCAAGGATCGCGAAGCGGAAGGGGATGAGCAGGGCCAGCAACCACAGGCCAAGACCGATGAGCTTTTTCATGATGATGCGTTCGGATTCGTCCGTGCGAAGGTAAACGCTTCCGTGGAAGAGGAGCGTGACCAGCATCTGGGGTGAGGCCGTGGTCCGGGAGCAGTGCCGCCGGGTTTGTTCCAGCGGCGTGGGGCCCTATCGGAGGCCCACGGGCGTCATCAAGCCACAAGGGGTGCCTCGGTCGTTTGACCCCGGCACCCCTTGCTGTTGATCGGCGGATCGCTCAGCCGCGGTCCTTCAGGTCCACATAGTCGCGCTTGGTGGCGCCGGTGTAGATCTGGCGCGGACGGCCGATGGGCTCCTTGTTCTGCACCATCTCCTTCCATTGTGCCACCCAGCCCGGCAGGCGGCCCAGGGCGAACATCACCGTGAACATGCGGGTGGGGATGCCGATGGCGCGGTAGATGATGCCGCTGTAGAAGTCCACGTTGGGGTACAGCTTGCGCTCGATGAAGTAGTCATCCTTCAACGCGATCTCCTCCAACTGACGGGCGATGTCCAATACCGGGTCGTTCACCCCGAGCTTCTTCAGCACATCGTCGCACGCCTTCTTGATGATGGTGGCCCGGGGATCGAAGTTCTTGTACACCCGATGGCCGAAACCGAAGAGGCGGAACGGATCGTTCTTGTCCTTGGCCTTGTTCACCCACTTCTGGATGTCGCCGCCATCGTTGCGGATGGTCTCCAGCATCTCGATCACCTCCTGGTTGGCACCGCCGTGCAGGGGGCCCCAGAGGGCCGCGATGCCCGCGCTCACCGCGCTGTACAGGTTGGCCTGGCTGCTACCCACCATGCGTACGGTGCTGGCGCTGCAGTTCTGCTCATGGTCCGCATGCAGGATCAGCAGCTTGTTCAGCGCGTCCACCACCACCGGATCGGCCTTGTAGGGCTCGGTGGGCAGGCCGTACATCATGTGCAGGAAGTTCTCCACGTAGCCCAGCTTGTTGTCCGGGTACATGTACGGGTGCCCCAGGTTGTTCTTGTAGCTGATGGCCGCCAGGGTGGGCATCTTGGCGATCAGGCGGATCACGGTACGCATCTGGTCGTTCATGGACCGGTGCGGATCCTGGCTCTTCGGATAGAAGGTGCTCAGCGAGTTCACCATCGCCGAGAGGATACCCATGGGGTGGGCGTTGCTCGGGAAGAACTCGAAGAAGTGCTTCATGTCCTCGTGTACCAGGCTGTGGTAACGGATCTGGTTCTCGAAGTCGGTCAGCTCCTTCGCCGTGGGCAATTCGCTGAAGAGCAGCAGGTAGGCCACCTCCAAGAAGCTCGAACGCTCGGCCAATTGTTCGATGGGGTACCCCCGGTACCGCAGGATGCCTTCTTCGCCATCCAAGAAGGTGATGGCACTGGTGGTGGCTCCTGTGTTCTTGTAGCCGAAGTCCAGGGTGATGTAACCCGTCTGGTCACGAAGCTTGCTGATGTCGATGGCCTTTTCGCCTTCGCTGCCAACGGTCACAGGAAACTCGTACGTCTTGCCATCCAGGATGATCTGCGCCTTCTCGCTCATCTGCCAACGGGGTCTTGAGGGGGGGGTCTTTTGGAACGGCCGCTAAGGTAGCAAAGAACATACCCCGCTTAGGTGATGTTCAAAGAAGTGGCTAAACCTGCGGTCTTCGGGCCCTTCCTGATCGTGGAAAACCGGTCGGGAGGTCGTGGTGGCGTGTGTTCGGAAAGGACCTGCGGCCCCATCACGGCAGGACGACTCACGCGATCCCGGGTCTTGCGGCCCAACTCACTGAGCCCCCCACTTGGGCTTGAAATCGCCCATGAAGGTCTGGTAGTCCTTCGCCTTGTAATGGCCGCCCCCAAAGAAGTGCAGGATGGGCTCCATCTGGTCCGGGGTCATGTACCCTTGCACCGGTGCCAGCACGTTCAGGTCGCTATCCAGGTACACCACGGTGGGGTAGGCGATGCGCCCTTGCACATTGGCGATCATGTAGGTGAGCTGGTGCGTACCGTTGCGCCCCCCCACTTGGCTGGGGTTGAACTCGGGGTTCTCCAACTTCTGCCCTTTGAAGGTGACCGGTGTGCCGCTCTCGGCGTTGAACTTAACGGGGTAGAAGTTCTTGTTCACGTACTCGGCCAAGCGCGGGTCGTGGAAGGTCTTCGCGTCCAACATCTTACAGGGGCCGCACCAGGTGGTGTACACATCGATCATCAGCGGCTTGGGCGCTTTCTTCGCCTGGGCCTGGGCCTCTTCGATGGTGAGCCAGTGGATGCCGCCTTTCGCTTCGGTGGAGGCGGGGGTCTGTGCGGCCAGGTACAGGGGGGCGAAGGCCAGGCTGAGCAGGAGGGTGCGCATGGGTAGGGAAGGATGCGGGCGTAAGCTACAACGACCGTGCCGGGTTGGTGGTCATTTCACTTCCTGCATCATTCTTCGCACCAGCGGCGACAGCAGGATCAAGGCTCCACCGGCGATGAGGGCGTAGAGACCCAGTTGGCCGTAACCCTCGGTGTACAGCACCAACTTATCGTAGTTGCTGGCGTTGGGGTCCTCGGCGCTCATGCCCGCGCCCAGCAGCCCGGCGGCGTACTGCCCGTAAGCACTGGCCAGGAACCACATGCCCATCATCAGGCCTTGTATGCGCACAGGGCTCAGCTTGGTCATCAACGACAGGCCGATGGGCGATAGGCACAGTTCGCCGAAGGTGATCACGAACCAGGCGAAGGTGAACACCTCCGTGCTGGTGATGCCGTTCTCATCGGCCAGGCCCAGAGTGCTCTTGAAGATGTAGAAGCCCCCGGCCAGGAATACGAAGCCCAGGCCGAACTTCACCACGCTGTTCGGTTCGGCTTTGCGCTTGCTCAGCCACAGCCAGAACAGGCCTGCCAACGCACTGAAGGCGATCACGAAGAGCGAGTTGGCCGCGTTGTTCACGCTGTTGGTGTCCACCGAGAAGCCGAATAGGCTTGGGCGCAGGTTGTTCAAGGCGAAGAGGCTCAGGCTGCCCCCACTCTGCTCGAAGAAGGCCCAGAAGAACACGCTGAAGAAGATGAAGATCAGGGCCGCGCCCAGCTTCAGGTTCTCCGCCCGGCTGAAGGTGCGCATCTCCCAAGCCAGGTAGATCAGCGTCAGCGGCCCCACGATGTACATGAACAGGTCGGTGTACGCGGTGTTGGTCACCATCAACAGGATGAACGGGATCACGGCCAGTGAACCCAGGTAGGTGCCCCATTCGTACAGCTTGCGCTTGTTCGCAGGCATGTTCGGGCTAAGCGGTGACAGCCCGATGGGTCCCAGGCTCTTGCGACGGAAGAAGAAGTTGATCAGGCTGATGATCATCACCACACCCACCAGGGCGAAGGCGGCGCGCCAGGAGTGTTCCTTGCCCACATACACCATCAGCAGACCACCCAGGAAGGCGCCGATGTTGATGCCCATGTAGAACAGGCCGAAACCGGCATCGCGTCGCGCATCGCCCTCGTGGTAGAGTTGGCCCACCATGGTGCTGATGTTCGGCTTGAAGAATCCGGTGCCGATGATGTTGAAGCAGATGCCGAGGTAGAAGAAGTCCTTGGGGGCGGCAGCGATCACGAAGCCGCCGATGATCATCAGCGCGGCGCCCCAGACGAGCGACTTCTGGAAGCCGAGGATCTTGTCGGCGAACACGCCGCCGAGGAAGGTGAAGGCGTATACGAAGGCTTGGATGGCCCCGTACTGCAGGTTGGCCGCCTTTTCGGCCAGGCCCAGCTCGGTGACCATGAACACCGCCAGCATGCCGCGCAGGCCGTAGAAGCAGAACCGCTCCCACATCTCGGTGCCAAAGAGGTGGAGCAGCTGCTTCGGGTAGGTTCCTTTGAAGTCGCGGATCTCCTGCAGGGTGGGGGTACGTTCCATGGTTGCGTGGGGCGGCGTTAGCGCTGTTCGGGGATGATGCGGTTCAGCCAGCGCAGCATGGCGAACATGATCAGGGTGGCCGTCATCAATAGGGCGAAGTTCACCCAGAAGAAGTCGGCCTTGTCGGTGTAGGTGTCCCACAGGCTGGCCAGTACACCGCTCAGTTTGTTGCCGATGCTCGTGCTCAGGAACCAGCCGCCCATCATCAAGGCCGTGAGGCGCTTGGGGCTCACCTTGCTCACCAGCGAAAGGCCCATCGGGCTCAGCATCAGTTCACCGATGGTGATCACGCCGTACGTGGCGATCAGCCACCAGCTGCTGGCCTTGATCGCGCCGTTGTCGCAGATCCTCACGGCCCATACCATCACCAGGGTACTGAGCGCGCTCACCAGCAGCCCCCAACCGATCTTGCTCGCCGTGCTCGGCTCCAAACCCCGTCGCCGCAGAAAGGCGAAGAAGCCCACCACCACCGGCGTGAGCAGGATCACCCACAACGGGTTGATGCTTTGGAACAGTTCGGTGTTGCCCAGGTAAAGTGTACCGCCTTCCTCCGGCATACGCTCGGGCTGGAGGTTCTTGAAGTAGACGGGTTTGCCCACCTCGGTCCGTGCCACCCCATCCTCCTTCACCAAGCGGAACTCGTTGTCGTAGACCGGCACCGTGTCGTTCGCGTTCACCACGCGCTCGGCCAGGAACAGCTCGTTGGCCGTGGGGGCGATGGCCGCGGGCAGCTCACGGTCGGTGTAGTACTGCGCCCAGGTGGTCAGCGCTGTGCCGTTCTGTTTGAACACCGCCCAGAACAGGATGCTCACGGCGAAGATGCTGAGCAGCGCAACGAGCGGCTTCTTGTCCTCCAGGCTGGCACGGAGGTACAGGCCCACGTAGAAGATGATGACCGGGATGGTGGCGAAGATGAACGCATCGGTGCTGTCGCTGCCGAACAGGTTACCGGGAATGGCCCATGCGCCCATGCCCACGATGATGGCCGGGAGTAGTACCGTGCCGAACACCTTGGTCAGTGGCATGTCCTCCTTCTGCACGGGTTTCTTCACGTCCGCATGGCGATAGTGCTTCAGGCCGATGTAGAACACGAGCAGCCCCAGGAACATCCCTACACCGGCTGTTGCGAAGGCGTGGCCCCAGCCGTACTTGTTGCGCATGTACGCCGCGAAGAGGTTGCATACGGCCGCCCCTACGTTGATGCCCATGTAGAAGATGTTGTAGCCGCTGTCCTTCTGTGCACGGTACTGGTCGTCGTTGTACAGGTTCCCCAGCAGGGTGCTGATGTTCGGCTTGAAGAACCCGTTGCCCACGATGATCAGTGCGAGCGAGGTGTAGAAGGCCGTCATGCCCGGCAAGGCCAGCCCGATGTAGCCCAGCCCCATCAACGCGCCACCGATGAAGATCGCCTTCGTATAGCCCAGCACGCGGTCCGCCAGCAGCCCACCGATGAACGGGGTGAGGAACACCAGCGCGATGAAGGTGCCGTAGATGTCGGCCGCATCCTTGCGTTCCATCGCCAATCCACCGCTGGACGTGGGGTCCATCAGGTACAGCTGGAAGATGCCGATCATCAGGTAATACCCGAACCGCTCCCACATCTCGGTGAGGAACAGGAAGGGCAGGGCGGCGGGGTGCTTCCGGGCTGCGCTCATGACAGGAAGGAGGGCTTAGCGTACGCCGTGGAAGAGCTTGTTGATCAACGGGCTCATCACCATCAGGAAGAGGCCGATGCCCGCGGTCACATACCCCATGGTGCTGTAGACGTCCACGTACGTGGCCAGGCTGGCGGCCTTGTCCAATACTTCAGCCTCGCCGGCACCATGCTCAGCACCTGTCAGTTTCGCAAGCATACCTGCGGCGTAGTTCGCACCGGCGATGCTCAGGAACCAAGCTCCCATGGCGGTGGCGGTCATATCCTTCGGTACCAGTTTGGTCACCATGCTCAGGCCGATGGGCGACAGGAACAACTCGCCCGTGGTGTGCAGCATGTACAGCAGGGCAAGCGTCCACAAGGGCACTTGGTACTCCACGGCCAGCGGTGCCGCCAGCAGGATCACCAGGTAGCCCAATCCGAGTTGGAGGATGCCCATCCCGAACTTCATCGGGATGCTGAAGTCGCGGTCCGCTTGCTTGAGCTTCACCCACATGATGGAGAAGAGGGAACCGAAGATCAGGATGTATGCCGGGTTGAAGAACTGGGTCGTTGCCGCACCCATCTCCCATCCACCGATCATCCGATCCACGTTACGGTCGGCGAAGAGCGTGAGGCTGCTGCCCGCCTGCTCGAAACAGGCCCAGAACACCACGTTGAAGACCATCAGGATGATGAAGCCGAACATCTTGTCCAGTTGCACTTTCCCGTCCTTCAAACCGCGCGCGATCAGACTGCCGATCACCAGTATGGCCACGCTCAGGAGCACGTAACCGGCGATGGTGGTGTTGCGCAACAGGAAGTAGAGCACCGGTACCAGTGCGATGCACAGCAGTATGACGGCACTGAAGGGGCTCAGCGGACCGTATTTGGGCTTGTAGAGGGTCTCGGGAGAGGGCGGCTGGCTCACATGCCCATAGTGTTTGCTACCCAGCTGGAAGATCAGTACGCCCAGCAGCATGCCCACCCCGGCCAGCGCGAACCCGTACTGGGCACCGTAGATGTTGCCCACTTCGGCGCATACCGTGGTGGCCAGCAGGGCGCCCAGGTTGATGCCGATGTAGAAGATGGTGAAGCCGCTATCCTTCCGGTTGTCGCCATCGGGGTAGAGCTTGCCCACCATGGTGCTGATGTTCGGCTTGAAGAGCCCGTTGCCCACGATGATCACCGACATGCCCCAGAACAGGAGCATCTCCGTGCCACCCACGATCATGAACTCGCCGATGGCCATCAACAGACCACCGAGCAGCACGGCCAACCGGGAACCCAGGATCCGGTCGGCGAGCCGGCCTCCGACCACCGGCATCCCATAGATCAGGGCGGTATAGGCCCCGTACACCGCGAATCCCATGTTGTCGCCCATGGCCAGGCTCTTCACCAGGTAGAGCAGCAGCAACGCCCGCATGCCGTAGTAGCAGAAGCGTTCCCACATCTCCGCGGCGAAAAGCCAGTACAATCCCTTGGGGTGACCCGTGGTGGTCGAGGTGTTCGTCATCTAACGTTGGGGTTGAGGTGCGCCAAGGTAGGAAAGGCCGGGAACTGGCAATGGGGGGAGCGGTTGCCTGTTCTCAGTTGGTGGTTGCCAGGGCATGGTGCGGATGCGCGGAAGGAACGGTCAGCGGTCAGTCGCGGTCGGCCCAAGGCTCCCGGCCTTGACCCGGCCCGCTGTACTGACAACTGGCATCAGAGCTTCTCCTCCAGCCATTTCGTCATCAGCTCGAACAGGTGCAGGCGTGTGGTGCCGCCGTAGATCCCGTGGTTGCGGTCGGGGTACACGAACTGGTCGAACGGCTTGTTGGCCTTCACCAGAGCCAGCGTCATTTCGGCGGCGTTCTGGTAGTGTACGTTGTCGTCGGCCAGGCCGTGGATCAACAGGTAGTTGCCTTTGAGCTTGTCCACGTGGTTGATGGGGCTGTTGTCGTCGTAGCCCTGGGCATTGTCCTTGGGCAGGCCCATGTAGCGCTCGGTATAGATGGTGTCGTAGTACCGCCAGTTGCTCACCGGCGCCACGGCGATGGCCGCCTTGAACACGTCGGCACCCTTGGTGATGCACAGGCTGCTCATGTAGCCGCCGTAGCTCCAGCCGAAGATGCCGATCCGGCCACCGTCCACATAGGCCTGCTGCGCCAGCCACTGCGCCGCGGCGATCTGGTCCTCGGTCTCGTACTTCCCGAGCTGGCCATAGGTCACGTGGCGGAAATCGCGGCCGCGGTGGCCCGTGCCTCGCGGATCCACGCAGACCACGATGTAGCCTTTCTGGTTCAGCAGCGAATGCCACAGCAGATCGCGCCCGTCGAACTTGTCCAGCACTTCGTTGCTGTTGGGGCCGCTGTACTGCGTCATCAGCACCGGGTACTTCTTCGTGGCATCGAAGGCCGATGGTTTCATCATCCAGCCGCGCAGCTGAACGCCCGCTGGCGTGGTGAACTGGAAGAATTCCCGGCGAACCACACCGTAGTCCTTCAATGTCTGTTTCAACCGGAGGTTGTCCTTCAGCTGCTTCACCAACTTGCCCTGCCCTTCGTGCAAGGTCACCACGGGGACATCGTTGGCCGTGCTGCGGGTGTTGATGAAGTATTGGAAGCCCTTGCTGAACTCCGCCTCGTTGTGGCCGCCAGCTGGGCTCAATTGTTTCAGGCCTTTGCCGCTAAGACCCACGCTCCACACCTCCTGGTCCTCGGGTGCGGTCTTCGCCGCGGTGAAGAGCACCCGTTTCCCTTTCTCGTCGATGCCCGCCACGCTCACCACATCCCATGCGCCGCTGGTGAGGGCCTTGGGCTCGCCTTTCAGGGGCACGTGGTACACGTGGTTCCAGCCGCTGCGTTCGCTGGTGAGCACGAAGCCGCTGCCATCGGCCAGGAAGTGCAGGTCGTCCGTCACTTCCACGTAGGTCTTGCTGGTCTCCCGGAAGATCTCCTTCGCGGTGAGCTTGGCCATGGCGCCCGCCGGCGGTAGGTCCACCATCAGGATCACCTTCTCGTTCTGCAACCGGTTCATCCGCATGAACCAGGCCGCTCCTTTGGGGGTGAAGCCCAGCCGCGGGATGTAGATGTCCTGTTCGTCGGTGCCCAAGGGAAGGGTGGCCGTGGTGGCCGAGGTGATGTCGTACACGTGCAGGCTCACGGTGCTGTTCACTTCGCCGGCCTTCGGGTACTTGAAGCGGTACTCACTCGGGTACAACTGGTCCTTGTAGTACGTCATGTCGAATTCCCGCACCGCGCTCTCATCGCTCCGCAGGAAGAGCAATTTGCCGCCATCGGGGCTCCAGGCATAGCCCTGCACCAGGGTGAATTCCTCTTCGTACACCCAGTCCGTGGCACCGTTCAGCACCTTGTTCCATGCGCCATCGGTGGTCACGCGCGTCTCTTTCATCGTGGCCAGCTCCACCACGTACAGGTCGTTCTCGCGCACGAAGGCTGCCCGGGAGCCGTCGGGGCTGAAGGTCGCCAGCCGTTGTTTCGCTTTGCCCACGTCCGAGAGGGGGGCCAGCTTCTTGCTCGCGCGGTCGTACACATAGTGGTGGGCGTAGTAGCTGTACCGGTAGATCGGTTCGGTACCGGTTTCGAACAGCAGTTTCTTCTCGTCGCCACTGAAGCTGTATCCCTCGATGGCGATGGGTTCGCGCTGCCCTGCGGGGATCAAGGTGGCGCCATCCACGAGCGTGGCCACTTTCTGCCCGGTGCGGTAGGCGTACTGGTCCAGCACGGCCCCGGCTTCACCCTCGTCCAGCACGGTGTAGTGCAGGCCATCGTTCATGCTGGCCAGGCCACCCACGTATTCCGCGCTGAACAGTGGGCTGGCCCAGATGTCGCGGTTGGTGAGCTGTTTCTGCGCGGTTGCGAAAGGGGCGGCGAGGCACAGCGCCACACCGAGGACAAGGCTGCGTTGCATCATGAGGGGTTGCGAAAGGTGGGCCAAGTTAGCCAGCGTGCCCGGGGTGGGTGCGCGGTCGGTGGCAGAGGCAACCATTGGTCACCGCATGGCCTGGCCCGAAGCCGTGTGCCCGACGTTGGTCGCGGCTAGGACGCGCGGGTCGTTCCCGCTCCCGCGGATCTGCGATCCGTGGTTCCTTCAAAGTTGACCTGTGCCGGAATGCTCCCGCCGATCTGTGATCGGCCATCCCTAACTTCGGCTTGGTGAGCCGCAACTACAAGATCTACGACCAAACGGACCTGCACTACCTGACCTATGCCACGGTCGGCTGGGTGGATGTATTGACACGGCCCGACTATAAGGACATCATCGTAGAGAGTTTGCGTCATTGCCAACGCGAGAACGGTCTTGAACTTTTCGCGTGGTGCATCATGACCAACCACGTTCACTTGATCGCCCGTGCGAAAGCAGGATATCGGCTGCAGGACATCATGAGCGACCACAAGAAATTCACCTCGAAAGCACTGCTTAAAGCGGTGGAAGAGAACCCGCAGGAGAGCCGTCGCGAATGGTTGAGGGATCAGTTCAAGCGGGCGGATGGTGGCAACCAAGTGTGGCAGCATGACCTGCATCCGATCTGGTTACGACGTGCAGATATCATCCAACAGAAGCTGCGTTACATTCACCGCAACCCGGTGGAGGAAGGCTTGGTGGAAGAGCCACATCATTACCTGTACTCCAGCGCGCGCGATGAAGCAGGTCTACCAGGGATGCTGAAATTGGAGACGATCCGGGGTGAGGTGATCACAGATCATGGCGATAACGTAGATGACGATGAATGACTGGAGGCCACGGATCGCAGATCCGCGGTAGCGGGGAATGACTGGAGACCACGGATCGCAGATCCGCGGGAGCGGGGATGAGGAAGAGACCATGGATCGCAGATCCGCGGGAGCGGGGGCCAACGATCCAACCGGCTACCT
>SSGN01000228.1 GCA_008016945.1 Flavobacteriales bacterium | reverse complement strand
CCGGTAGGCAGGCTAACGAGCTTCTCCAAGGTGAAGGTCTTCGTGCCTGCCTTGGTGATCGGCAGCGGAAGGCTCTCCGTAACCAAGACCTTGTCCGTGAGCACCGGCAGCGGACGTTCCTCGCCATCGCTGATGCCCGCTCCGGTGGCGACGATCCGTACGCTCACCACATCGACATCATCGGGGACGGTGATGGGCCAATTGGCCGTGGCGCTCGCTCCCGGCGCAGCGGTAAAAGCTTGCTCGGTGCGTTGCAGCGCGAAGCGCGCGGTGATGTCCTTGCCGCTCACTGGATCGAAAAGCGATAGGCGCACGTTACCCTTCACCGCGCCGTCGGTGACGTTGATCTTCGCGGTGAGCGTGATCCGATCACCGTGACGCAAGAAGCGCGGCAGGTTGGGAACCACCATCAACGGCTTGCTCGTGGTTGTCTGCTTGGTGAACTGCGCGATCTCCAGTTCCTTGGTGTGCGCCAGGCCCATCACCTTCCAGCGGGTGAGCGCATCGGGGGTGGTGAAGCGCAGCACCACAGTGCCATCACGATCCGTGAGCAGGTCGGGTAGGAAGAAGGCCGTTTCGCGGAAGTCGGTGCGCACGGGCTGCGGACCGCCTTGCTCGGCCACTGTGGCGTCCTCCACTGGAGCGGTCGGCTCTTCAGTAGCGAGGTCGGCATCCATGATCCCGGCACTGGCCACCTTATCCATGCGCCCACGTGGACTAGGCGGTGCTGCGCTGATGGTCTCGGTGCGCATCATCATATCCATGGATCCATATTCTTCTTCATAGTACCGCCCCATGAACGCGGGCATCCAAAGCCGCGGATAGGTCCGTGTGGTATCGCCGGGAATGGCTACACCCATGTTCCACACATTCCCTTGTCGTACGCTGAACGGCTCGCTCTGCTGCCAACTAAAACGGGCGCCATTGCCTGGCCATTGGAACATGCTCCAGTCGTGGGGCATGAAATGATCGAGCGATGCATCGTACATCACCGCGAGGAGCTGTGCGGCCACTTTTTCCTTCTTCGGTCCGGTGATCCGCAGTCGCCACTCCTCCTTAGTGCCCGGCAGCAACTTGTCGCGGAAGCTCATCCACTCCACCTGTAATTCCTTGTTGGTCCACGGCACATCGATCCAAATGGTGCGCTGGTGCGAACGACCGCGCTCCACACAGAGGAAATGCACCGCGAAGCCTCCGCGATCGCTTTCCACCACAGGCAGTTCGATCAACTGTTGCGTCTTGTTCAGCACGAACGAACGACTCGCCGTGATGCGGCCTTCGCGCTCCACCTCCATCCATACACGGCCCGCAGGCAGAGCACTGCTCAACAACAAGGAGGCTTTCTCTCCCGGCTCACACCGCGCCTTCACCGCTTCCACATGGAAGGCCTCATCCACGAAGCCCGTGTTCTGGATCGCCGTGTCGTACAGCGTGACCAGTCGCGCCACCTTGACCACAGCACCCTGCGGGTCCTTCGCCTCTACTTCGATGCGGTATAGGCCCACGGTGAACGCATCCATGCCCTTCACCGTCAGTGCACGACCTTGCCCGCGATGCGCCTTGCGCTCGAAGACCACCTTGTCCACCGGCCAGCTCAGGGGGTCGTCAGTCAGGTGCGTGGTCGGTAGTTCGCCTTCGAGGATACGATCCGGTCGCTCCCAGAGCCTTTCGCGGCGCGGTGCATCCACCGGCGGAACGAGCTCCACGATGCGCACATCCATCGGCACATCCACTTCTTCACCGTTGAGGTTCTTCACCTTCACCACGATGCTGTCGGTGTTGGCGCGGTCCAGGGCTTCGCCCACGAGCAACTCGATGTCGATACTGCGGTAAGCCAAGCTGAAACTCGTGGTGCCCGACTGCGTTTCGCCACTGATGTCGATGGCATCAGCCGAGAGTGTGAAGTTGAACGTGGGTTCCGACTGACGTGGGAATGCGCGATCGGCCTCCGCTTGGAACGTAACGGTGAATCGCCCTTGTGCATCACAAACCGCAGTGCCGTTGGCGACTTCGGTGCTGCGGCCCCAGGGCAGACCACGCCAACCCCAGCACCACCAGGGCATTCGCGCGCCACGGTCCACTTTCCAACGCACGGTGGCGCCATCCAAGGGTACACCGGCGTAGCTCTTCGCGGTACCGCTCACCGTGACCGCTTCGCCCAACTTCGGCGTGCCCGCCAGCGGATCGAAGACCACCTCGAAGGTGGGCCGCTTGTACTCTTCCACCTGCACGTAGGCGCTTCCATGCGCTTCTTCCAAACGCATGCCGCCCGTAAGCGCTCCGGTGGGTGCCTTGAACTTCCCGTGGAATGCACCGAAGGCATCGGTGGTCACTTTGGCCGAATCGATCAACTGACCGTTCACATCGAAGAAACGGATCTCGGTACGGTGGCTGGCCTTCACGGCTGCGGCCTTCTGCTGCTGGCTTACCACGATGCCTTTGTAATACACGTCCTGACCAGGCCGGTAGATGGCCCGATCGGTGAAGAGGAAGGTGCGTATTTCCTCCTGCGGTTCTGCGCGCTCGTAGCCATAGGCCCAGCTCGCGCCGGTGCGGAACCGATCAGCACCTTGTTCCAGGGTGTAGTAGGTCTGTACCTGCTCCCCTTTCGTCGGGAATTTCACCCGGCCTTCGGCATCGGTGCTGGCTTCACCATCGCGTGATGGCGCATCCGGTTGCGGCCAACGCTGTGGAAAGGTCCAGCGTACGACCTTCACGGCGGAGCGTGGAGTGCCCACCCAGCGATCCAGCACCACCAGTTCGGTCTGTCCGTCCAACGTGCGCTGCGTCACAGAGAGGTCCGTCGCGGTGAAGAACGCATAGGCCAGGGCACCCTGCTCTCCTCTGAATTCGGCATCGCGGGCCGCCACGATGGCGTAGCTGCCATAGGGCAGACCCGCCACCGGCAACTCCACCAGGTGTTCGTTCAGGTCGCCATCATCGGGCAGTTCGATGCTCCATTCCTTCACCGGCTTGAGCCCGAGCAACCACTTCTCCACCTCGTTGCGATCGTAGCGTTCATCGGCCCCCAAGCGCACCACGCGCAGCCCGACGCGGCGCACGTTGCGGTAGTGCGTAGCGATCACGAAGTCGCGATCCGGCGCCACGGCATCCTCCACCTCGATGCGCAGTGCAGGGTACTCCAACTGCGCCTTCAGCTGTGTACACCGTTGCGCCCCGAACGAACCCGGGAAACGAGCGATGGCCTCCTCGCACAAGGTGCGCGCTGTGCGGTTCTCCCACTTCCACGCATCACCGGCCAGGCGCACGAATTTCGAACCTTGGTCGCGGTGCCACACGGCGAGCGCATAGGTGACCTCGGCCCAACTCGCATCATCGGGAACGCGGCTGCGCAAGGTGTTCAGGGCGTCCACGTAGAGCGAGTCCTTTTCCGCCAAGATGCTGTGTTCGTACACGTAGGCCAGCCGTTGCACGCTCACATCCACCAGCGCATCCAACGTGTCATCGTTGAGGTGTGCGCGTTCCAACCGCTGGTAGATGCGCATGGCCTGGAATTCCCACGCCGTGCTGTCGCGATGCTGCAGGGTGCGCAGCGCGAACGGCTCGAAGAGGCCGAAGTCCTTCGGGTCGTCCAGCTTGAAACGCCACGCCGGTTCGGTGATGCGCGTTTCGCTGTTCATGAACACCTCCAGCGCACGATGGGCCAGGACATCGTACACCGTAGGACGCAGCGGCACCGCCGTGCCTTCGCGCTCCAACAAGGATCCCAAGTCGCCCACGGGTAGCTGCAACAGGGTGTCCGCCGGTTCCACCGAAGCCTGGTAGTGCGCGATCACTTTCTCCATGAACATCCGCTGTGTCCATGTTTCCGGATCGGCGGTGGGTGTGCCCAGTTCGGTGCGTTCCATGATGCGCCAGCGATCGCTCTGGTAGCGCTGCCACCACCCTTCGGCCACGGCTGAATGGAGGAGCTGCTTCAGTGGCACGGGCGCCTCCGCAGCGCGTGCTTCCATGGCCAACAGCGCACTGTCGTTGGAGCGGCCGATCACCGGGATGAAGGCCGAGCGGTAATGCCAGGCGCGGTACTCGTTGCGCCAGTCGCCGGCCGCACGGGCTTCGCTCAAGAGCGCTTCGGTGCGCTCCAGTGCCGAGGCGAACTGCCCCAGGCGTTGCAGCGAATCCACTGCGGACCAGCGCGGGTCGGGGGTACTACCGTTGTTCACGACCGCACGGTTGGATCGGCAGGTGACGAAGAGAAGGACCAGAAGGAGCAGTGGGGTCGTGCGGACAAAGCGCATGCGTGATGGGTTCGCCGCAAAGGTCAGCAGCGGTTGGCGATCGCACCCCATCCAAAACACGGACCGTTCTTCTGCGCACCTGCTCTTCGCTGCGCCTGCTCCATCTTCGCGCCGTGCAACTGCCCGACCCCTCGCCTTTTCTAACGCGGCTTCTCGAAGCGCTTACGAACGACGGCATCGTGACGGATGGTTTTCCCCTCGACCACTTGTGCTATCGCGTGGAGACCACCGCGCGCTACGGAGCGATGAAGGCGCTGCTTTCCAAGAACGGCAGGTGCTTGGGCGAACACAGCATCGGCGGTCGGCCGATCGCCACCTTCAAATTGCACACACCGTTCGCCTTCCAGGGGCGTTGCATCGATGTGGTGGAACTGCCATCAACGAAGAACGGAAGCCCCTATCCCGAAGGTTGGGAACATGCGGAATTCGTGGTGGATGAAGAGCCGAAGGCCTTCGCCGCGCGCTACCCTCAACTGAATTGGGACCTGAGCGGTGTCGAGAAGCAACGCAATGCCGACGTGCGGCTCAGCTATGACGGCTTCAGTGTGAAGTTCCACCGGCAGGCGTTGGAGGAGGTGATCGCCGGGGAGCATATGTGACCCATCATTGCGCAATTCGCGTGGAACAGCGAAAAATGAACGTACCGAATTTGGATTCTTCTCGTCCTTGATTATATTCGATGTCACTAAGCCATACATACCATGAGATCATCAAACTTCTTCTTCCCCTTCTTTCGTTCCATCCTATGCCTTATGCTATCGGTAGGTTCGGCGCATGCCCAGCAACTCACCGTCACCCTCACGGGCTCCATGCACAACGGGAGTAGCATACCGTGCTTCGGCAAGAAGGTGGGCACCATTACCAGCACGGTAACAGGTGGATCGGCTCCCTATACGTACGATTGGAGCAATGGAGAGAACACGCCGAGCATCACGGGTGTTTCGGCTGGCTTCTACAGTGTAGATGTGAAGGACGCCGATGGCACCGTGGAGAAAGCAGTCATCACCTTGACGGAGCCCGAAGAACTCAAACTGACCGCAACGGTCAGCATCTTCGCCAACGGCCACAATATCAGTTGTTTCGAGTGCAACAACG
This sequence comes from Flavobacteriales bacterium, assembly GCA_008016945.1. The sequence goes on along the minus strand of SSGN01000228.1, from coordinate 10,680 downwards.
GGTACATACAGGTATCGGCCATACAAGGCACGCCACCATATAGCTACGCGTGGTCCGATGGGCCCTCAACCGCACAGAACCGCTACGCTTTAGGCCCTAAGGCTTACAAGGTAACGGTAACAGATGCCAACGGTTGCGAGAGCTCCACTAGTGTGAACATCACCCAACCCGAGCGCTCGGACTGGACCATGAACGGTAACGCGGGCACCAACCCGGCGACGCAATACATCGGCACCAGCGACAACAAGGATGTGGTGTTCAAGGCGAATGGGCAGGAAGCGCTCAGATTGAAAGCGAATGGAGACATCAGTTTGCTTGGTACAATGGAAAGTGGCGGGCCTTTGTATCGGAAGGAGGATGGAACTCTGGGCATCGGATTCCCAGTATATCCTCCTCTACCGGCTGAAAGATGCCACGGACTTTATGCTTATCCCTATTGGGAAACACGCGGGAACGAGTTCTCACAGCTGTGCCCTGAGATCGACCCAGTGCTTGGAACATTAGGATCACGGCCTTTGAAGATGGTGACCGAAGGGGTTGAGCGTTTGCGGATCACCGTGGATGGCAAGGTCGGCATCGGAGTCACTACACCGTTGATGGCCTTGCATGTGCAGGGCGGTCTGCTGTTCCACACACCGCACGGTTCCATCATCAGCTCCAATGACGAAAACGATGGCATGGCCTTGTGGACGCGGAACAACCTTGCCGCCTGGGGGCTTTCTATAGATCCCAGTGGCACTGGACATATCCTCGGTGATATGAATGACCCACACCCCGCAATGTCCTTCAACTACGACCGTGTTACCATAACCAGCCGCTTGGTGGTTGGCGAACCAGAGTTCGGTCCCTTCGGCCTCTACAAGGTGCTGGTGGACGGTGGTGTAGCCTGCCGTGATGTGTTGGTGAAGACCGGCCCCTTCCCGGACTATGTGTTCCAACCCAACTATGCGTTGATGCCCTTGGGCGACCTCCGCAGGTACCTGCATGAGAATAGTCACCTACCCGGCATCCCATCCGCCGCTGAAGTGGAAGAAAAAGGCGGCGTGGAAGTTGGTGATCTGCAGGTGCGGATGTTGCGAGCCTTGGAAGAGCAGGCGCTGTATATTCTGCAGTTGGAGGAGCGGCTGCGGATACTGGAAACTGCGGCGAACAAATAGGCGTGCGAGCCATGTATAAGTACATCTGTCTCACACTTCATTTCGCGCTGGCTTGCACCCTAGGCCTCGCCCAGCCCGCTGGTTTCGTATCCTTGGTTGGTAGGGACTTCATGCTCGATGGTGAGCTGTTCTATCCCGTAGCGATCAACTTCGATACGGAGTTACAGACCTGGACCACACCTGTAACGGATCTAGACGAACTGTTCTGTACGGTAGGCAGCATTTACGATCATGCTTTCAGCGCTTATGAGCATACTTCCGAAGCCGCACTGGACCAACAGATCACGGAACACTTCGCGAAGATCCGCTCAATGGGCTTCAATACCGTGCGCTTCGGAATACCCGTGATCTGGAACTGGAACCCCGCCGATGGACCACGGCGCTGTTCCGTGGTCTACTACAGGCATATCCAATGGGAGCGGAACTTGCTTGATCTTGATATGAACGGCTACGATGATCCAGCCTCGCAGCGCTACTTCCATCTCCTACGTAAGCTCATTCGGCTGGCGGACGCTGAAGACCTGAAGGTGATCCTCCTTTGTGCGCAGGCAAATATCGCTGAGTATGAACCAGGTTTCGTGCCCTCCAGTGCAGGGGCCCAAGATTATGCAGATTACCTACAGCGCCTTGCTCAAGAGTTGAAGGATGAGCCTGGATTGCTGGCCTACGACCTGTGGAACGAACCTATTTGGTCCAACCGAGCTATGGCACGTCTGACCAAGGAAAAGGTCTGCACATATACGGGCCAGTGGTACGATGCCATTCGGTCTGCCGACGCCCATCACCTTGTCACGCTTGGTGGCGCTAGCTTTCACGAATTTGGTTCTTGGGACCCAGCGATCATGAAGCTCGATTTCTATTCTCCACACATCTATCCCAGGTTCTCTCGCTTGGATGGGTTCAGCTTTCAGGCCACCATGGATCGGTACCGAGCGCTCCTCCATTGGCAATCGCGGTCCTGCCCTATTCCCTGGCTCATCGGCGAAACGGCGTTCGCTGCCGAGGACGATGCGGTGGACCCGATGGATCTGGCCAACAATAGTTCTACACCCATTCTGGTGGCCGATCCGCGCACGAAGCGTATGCCGTACATGATGGGCAGCGAAGCCGAACAAGCCGAATTCTTCACCATCGGGATGGATGCCGTACGGAACTACCTAGGCTCAGGCTATTCGTGGTGGGGCTTCCAGAATGGGCGTAACCATCCGCTGCTGCTTCCAGAGTCCTTTACGAACACCAGCGCTGGTCATAAGAAGCTAGTGGAGGAATACCACTATAACTTTTGGGGGCCGCTCAAGTACGGCAACCCGGGCGGCCTGAACCTGCCAGCCCCGTGGAACGCGCAGAACCGCTGGCGCGACAAGGCCATGGTGGCCGCCATGCAGAACTATTCGCTGCCACCGACACCCACCGAAATGCCACCGCCGCCTAGCAACTACTACAATTGGTACAACTTGAACACCAATGTGTGGCGCGATGGGTACATCAAAGACCAGAACAACCAACCAGTGGCCGATGCGTTGATGGAGGTGCCTTGGAGGTACGTTCTGAACTTGTTTAACCCTCCACCTGTTATGCCAGCATGGACCTTCACTGAGTGGATGCCGTACGTAACGGATCAGAATGGCTTCTTTTCGATACGCAAGGTTCCGGTTGTGGCCGGATTCAATACACCAATAGAACCAACGGTCCTTGCACCAACAGTGAATGCCGCTGGGTGTCTCGGCTCCCAAGTTGGCGGGGCCGGCACAACAACCTTCGTGCAACGTGATCTTCTACCCTACTCGGCCGTGGTTCAGGTGGTGGTGGAAGAGAACGAAGCACGGACCTACAAAGGCCGCGTTGGGCTGGAAGTGACATCAGGCACGGTTGACGGTGGGTCAAATGGTGGGCAGGCCGATCTCTTCGCCATGCATGTCGTTCACGTCTCTGCCCCGTTCCATGCCGAGGCTGGCTCCAAAACTCACATATACACAACACCGGTGTTTGCGGATTGTCCAGGGGAAGGCTCGGGAATGGTGCTGGAACCAAGCTCGCCCAGTAGCTCGCTCGGCTCTGCCAAGAGGCGCACAACGAACGTTGAGCTACGCTTTGAACTTCCGGCGGTCAAGGTCAGTGTTTTTCCCATCCCGGCCTTCGATCACGTAACACTTCAGAGTACGACACCTGGCTTTTCGTACAGCATCTTTGATAGCAACGGCCGAATGGTCCAAGAAGGCCAATGTCCGTCCGATCGAACCGCGCTCGACGTCGGGTCACTTGCCACTGGAGTCTATCAGTGTTCGATCACCATTGCGTCACGTATCCACCACACCTCCTTCACCATTGCCCGATGAAACAGCATATGCTTGCCCTTGGCCTGTCGCTCATAACAACCACAGCTATATGGGCACAAGAAGTGGAATGGTCAGCGAATTGGGGTGGGGACGGGGTGGCATACCTCGGATCCTTTCCACTGGTCACCGCAGATGGTGATGGCAACTCCTATTCCACCTGCAATTTCGGTGGGACTGTTGACATGCATGGCCATGTGATCAACGGCCCGGGCGTATTCCTGGCCAAGCTGAATGAAGTAGGGGTCACGCAGTGGGTGAAGCGGTTCGGCGAGAGCACAGGAAGTCCAATGATCTTGAACGAAGAGCGCCCGCTTGGGATCGCCTACGACCCGCTTCTCGATGAAGTGGTAGTCGTGGGCGCGTACAATACACGCTTGATCTTCGATCACGATACGCTCCACCCCAATGTGGATCCAGAGAGCCCTCGACTTTACATCGCGCGTTTCGCCTCGGACGGTGAGTGCCTCTGGGCCCGCTATGCGACGAATGGGCCCGAGAATGTCCAGATCGCGTTGGACGCCAGCTCTGCGCTGCACATCGTGGGCAGCTTCGGCGGCGAGTTCCAGGGCACACCAGCGATAAGCGTTTCTCCCGGAGGGTGCCACGCGGTGTACTCCGCCACTGGTGACCTCTTAAGTGCTGAGCGATTTCTTACCGGTGGAACGATCGGTGGGATGTGCATGTTACCAAATGGGAAATTCGCTGTCACATTCCGCACGACAACCAACGTGCAACTCTTTGGGGAGCCCTTGGAGCTTGAGTTGGGAAGCGGTTATACCAGCGCGGTGGTGCAGACCGATCTTGCTGGTGCCGTTGATTGGGTATTCCCGATGCGAGCTCAAACGAATGGAGTTTCGGCGGTTTATTGCCGATCGACGGATAATGGGCGGATTCTCTTCAATGGCGGATTCCATGGGGATCTGTACACACCTACTGATACCATCAGCAGCGTCCTCGGTGGCCCCACGTTATTCATCGCATCAATGGATCCCTTAGGCGCCTTGCAATGGGTGCGAACGCTTGATTCAGAGAATACCATTTATTTCGGGCAACAGTTCGATACGGATGCTGACGGCAATGTCTACCTGCAGGGATCATTCAGAGAAAGCATGGCAGTAGCCGGGGCGGTTCTTACGGCGAATACTAGTGATCAAGGTTTTCTGGTGAAGCTTGACACGGCTGGTATCTGCCGGGCCGCATGGGATTGTGGCAAGGTCAGTGGCCCATGGGGTGGGGTGGTGGTGGCGGATGACGGGCTATACACCACCTGTACGTTCGACTCCGCTTTCCATTTTGCCGACGTGAGCATCACTCCCGAACAAGTGCTGGGTGGATACCGCTCCATCTTCATCGCCCACCTCGATTCGCTCTCCGGGTTCACAGGCGTGCAAACGCTTACCGGAGGTGGCCCGCAGGCCCTGCACATCTTCGCCAACCCCAACAACGGCATCTGTACACTGGAACTGCCCGAGAGTTTGCAACCCACCCCCGACTTGCTGCTCAGCGTATACGACAACACCGGTCAGCTGGTGCAGCGCGCGCCCTTGTTATTTTCCGAGAATGGCGTGGTGCTGGATATTCGAGCGCAAGCTAAAGGTGTGTACCATGTAGAACTTGGCGATGGGCAGCAACGGTATACGGGGACGATCGTGTTCGAGTGAGGAAGCAAGCGGAGCTAGGTCTTACTTTGCGGTGATGGAAGCAGGTGTGAGTTCACTATTAACTAGAACTTGCTCAGGGTTACCTTACGGGTATGTTCTCCATGTTGCACATACCTCATTCACCATCGCCCGATGAATTACCTACCCGTAGCGCTCGCCTTTATCACGGCTTACGGACTTAGCGCACAATCCGTTGATTGGTCCGCACACTGGGGTGGAGACCTTGTGGCACGTTTCAGTTACGCGCCGCTGCTGGCTCCCGATGGCGCTGGAAATGTATACGCCACCGCCACGTTCGGCGGAACCGTGGATATGGACGGTCATGTGATCGAAGGCCCAGGCGTTTATTTAGCCAAGCTGAATGAACAGGGTATCACGCAATGGGTGAAGCGTTTCGGAGAGAGCACGGGAAGCCCGATGATCTTGAACGAAGAACGTCCGCTTGCGATCGCGTACGACCCTGTACTGGATGAAGTGGTGGTGGTTGGCGCTTACAACACGCGATTGATCTTTGATAACGACACGCTCTATCCGAATGCTGACCCAGAGGTGCCCCGTCTTTACATCGCACGCTTCTCCTCCGATGGAGAATGCCTCTGGGCACGTTATGCAACGACCAGTTCAGAGGATGTGCAGATCCATTTGGACGGTTCATCAGCACTGCACATCGTCGCCAACATTGGAGGCACCTTCCAGGGCCCACCTGATATCACCGTTCCCTGGGGAGGATGCCATGTGGTCTATTCGGCCACGGGAGACCTCGTCAGCGCCGAGCGCTTCCTTACTGGCGGTTCGATCGGTGGGTCATGTGCCTTACCCAATGGGAAATTCGTCATCACCTTCGGGACGTTCACGACCGTACAGCTCTTCGGGGAGCCGTTGGAGCTTGAGCTGGGTAGCGGTTATACCAGCGCAGCATTCCAAACTGACCTGACCGGTGGCGTAGATTGGGTGTTTCCCATGCGGGCTCAGGCGAATGGAGTGTCGGCTACGCTGTGCCAACAAGCGGTGGACGGTCGGATTCTTTTCCGCGGAGGTTTCCACGGCGAGTTGTACACACCGCATGATACCATCATCGGTGCGCAAGGATCTTCAAGGTTGTTCGTAGTATCGCTGGATTCTTTGGGCGTACTACAATGGGCACGTACTCTAGATTCCGACAACACCGTCTACTTCGGGCAACAGTTCGACACCGACGATGCCGGCAATGTCTACCTGCAGGGCTCCTTCCGGGAGAGCTTGGCCGTAGGCGGTGCTGTACTCCATGCGAACACGAGCCGATCGGGATTCTTGGTGAAACTTGATACAGCAGGGATCTGCCGAGCCGCGTGGGATTATGGTGGAGTTGTGAACAGCTTCGGCTCCGTGGTGACAGCTCACGATGGTGTCTATGTTTCTTGCGCGTATGACTCCGTCTTCCACTTCTTGAATACCACCATCACACCGGAGCATCTTACTGGTGGTTGGCCATCCATCTTCATCGCCCACCTCGATTCTCTCACCGGGTTCACAGGCGTGCAAACGCTCACCGGCGGCGGCCCGCAGGCCCTGCACATCTACGCCAACCCCAACAACGGGATCTGCACACTGGAACTGCCCGAGAGTTTGCAACCCACCCCCGACTTGCTGCTCAGCGTATACGACAACACCGGCCAGCTGGTGCAACGGGCCCCATTGCAGTTCTCGGAGAACGGCCTGGTGCTGGACATCCGCGCCCAAGCCCGGGGCGTGTACCACGTAGAGCTGGGTGATGGGCAGCAACGCTACACAGGGACGATCGTGTTCGAGTGAGGTGAACCTTGAAATCACTGAGCGAACCTCCCCACCCTTACCTCTTCATCCAACTCTTTTCCTTCGAACAGGTGCGCGCATAAATGCTGCGCACACCACGGCGCCAACACCACCCCGCGTGAACCCAAGCCATTGAACACCACTTCGTGCGGCCCGATGTGCCCGAGGAGTGGTCGGCGGTCCTTCGAGGCCGGTCGCACACCACACCAGTGGTCCAGCACTTCCACCTCGCGCTCCGCGAGCCGTTCTGTGCGATCCAGCAGGTAGTGGCGCGCTTCTTCCGAGGGGCCGCTCCAGACATCGTCCCATTTGAAGGTGGCCCCTACGCGGTAGACCTCATTACCCATCGGCAACAGGAACACGCCGCGGTGTACGATGCGATCCAGTTCAAGTCCTGGTATGCGCACCGTAAGGCCTTCGCCCTTCACCGGTACCAAGCCGTGTACCTCGGCGAACGGACCAGCACAATGCACGAGCAAGGGCGCCACCGCCCCGTAGACCGCGATGCCATCCTCGTAACGCACGATATCTTCCGCCTTCACCTGCTGTTCGCGCAGTCCATCGCTGGTGCGCAATTCGCGGCGGTGCGCGGCCAGGAGTCCGGACACATCGACCCAGGCACACCGGTCGATGATGCCGCGCCCATAGGGTTGGGGTAGCGCATCCAACGCGGGGTGTGGAACGGTATCCATTCGAACGAACCGCCCGGTATCCGCTTCCTTGGTGCGCAGCTGCCAGATGCCCGCCTCTTGTGCCGTAGGGAATACGGCTACGAGCGGCATGGGGTGCCAGAACACCTGATCGTACTGCAAGCCGAGATCGCGGTAGAACGCACCAGCGATGGCCAGCATTTCAGAAGCCCGCCACGTGAGCACGGTGCGCCGCAACGATACCGGATTCACGAGCCCTGCGGCCACCTCGGAAGCGCGCCCCTCCTGAGGCACGTCGAACACCGCAACGTGCAGTCCGCGCTGGCGCAAGGTGGTGGACAGCACCGTACCAGCCAGGCCCTGGCCGATCAGGATGACATCATGGGTGTGTGAAGTGGCGCGCAAGAGTACAAATGTCGTTGGTGCGACGCCTCGCACCACCATACCGGGATCAGGACCTGGGCAGGGGTCGACATGCCCTGACCGGCGTGTGCCACCACGATGCGGGTTCCGCCCGATCAAGCCGCCAGCAGGCGTTCCATTCGGCGGATCAGCTCCTCCTGGTCGTAGGGCTTCTGGACCAGTTCGTTCGCGCCGGTACTACGCACCGTAGCGTGCAAGTGTGGCAGGTCGTACGCGGTGAGCACCATCACCGGCGTGGTGATGCCCCGGTTGCGTAAGTCCTCCACCAGCGCCAGGCCATCGATGTGCGGCAGGCCGAGGTCGATCAGGAGAAGGTCCGCGGGCGCTCGTTCCAGATACGCGGCCAGATCACGCCCATCGCGCATGGCGCTGACCCGCCAGCCAGCGGCCGTCAGTCGCTTCTCCAACAACTTGCGCACGAGCGCGTCGTCTTCCACCAACACCACGTGAGCCATGGTGGTTTCTACGCGAAGCACCGGACCAGGGTTCCGGCACCCCGACCGCGATGCACCACGGCACTACTCGTCCTCTTCTCCGGACCTAAAGATCCAGAACTTCTGCCCCAGGAAGTTGAAGGCCGAACAGAAGCCTGTGGCCCCCACGAACGCGATCAGGTATTTGAAGGGAATGCCTGCGAACTCCGGTCGCGTGTGGAGCAGGTACAGCAGGCCGGAGTTGATGCCCACGTTCAGCAACAGCGATACACCGTAGGTGAGCAAGAATTTGGCCAGGCGCTTGCTGTCGCGGTCCCTGCGCCGCCACGTCCATCGTTTATTGAACCAATACGTGACGGACAGCCCGCAGAGGAACGAAAGCGTCTTGCTCACCGCCTCGTTGCTGACCGGTGGCGGGAAGGCATGCGGCGGCATGAGGTTGAGGAACACATAGTAGCACGCCAGGTCGGTAAGCACAGCGAGCCCCCCGATCAGCACGAACTTAGTGAGCTGCTTCTTGTTCTCCGAAAGCGCTCGAGCACGGGTGACGATCATGGGGGTGGAGTTACCGGGGTCAGAACCTGCCCGTGATGCCTTTGAACAGGTCGTTCCCATTCGCGAAGAGGATCAGCCCGAAGAGCAGGATCATGCCCACCATCTGCGCCACCTCCATCACCCGCTGTGGTGCCGGCTTTCCCACGATCATCTCATAGATCAGGAACATCACATGGCCACCGTCCAACGCTGGGATCGGCAGGATGTTCATGAAGGCGAGGATGATGCTGAGGAAGGCCGTCATGTTCCAGAACGATCGCCAATCCCACGAGGGGCTGAACAGACTACCGATGGTGCCGAAGCCACCGATCTGGCTGGCGCCGCTCTTGGTGAACAGGAGTTTCAGGGAGCTCACATAGCCGCTCAGCGTTTCCCAACCATGGCCGATCCCGGCCGGGATGGACGCCAACAACCCGAACGTTTCGTGTGCCGGGGTGAAGAACCGCGTGGCCGGAGCGTTGCCCACGCCGATGGTGCCCTCCTCGCTCACCGGCACCTCCACCGCGATCCGCGCCCCATCCCGCTCCACCTTCAAGGCCACCACTTCGCCCTTGTGCGCCAGAAGCGCCTTCCGGAAATCGCCGAAATAGGGCGTGGACCTGTCGCCGACGGCCAGCACCTGGTCGGTCTTGAGCAACCCGCTGCGGGCCGCAGGGCCGTCGGCCAGTACGGTATCGAGCATCAAGGGCACGCGCGGTGCGAACAACTGCTTCTCGCCACTGGCCAGGATCCGTTCGTGTACATCGGGAGGCAGCGTCACGGTGGTGCGCTGCCCGTTGCGCTCCACCTCCACCTTACGCACCTCACTGATCAGGATCGCTCGTCCCACCTCTTCCAGCGACCGCAACTCGGCGCCCTCAGCCTCCAGGATCATATCGCCCTCCTTGAACCCGACCTCCTGCATCACCTCGCTCACATGAACGCCGTACTTCACCTCGCTCAGCGGCAGGTATTCCTTGCCCCAGGTGTACAACACACCGATATAGATCAGCATGCCCAACAGCAGGTTCACCGTAACGCCTCCAACCATGATGATCAGGCGCTGCCAGGCCGGCTTGCTCCGGAACTCCCAGGGTTGCGGAGGCCTGTTCATCTGTTCGGTATCCATGCTCTCGTCCACCATGCCGCTCAGCTTCACATAACCGCCCAGCGGGAGCCAGCCCACGCCATATTCCGTATCGCCCTTCTTCTTCTTCCACAGCGAGAACCAAGGGTCGAAGAAGAGGTAGAACTTCTCCACGCGCACCTTGAACCAGCGGGCCGGGATGAAGTGCCCCAACTCGTGCAGGGTAACGATGATGGACAGGCTCAGAATGAACTGGGCGGCTTTGATCAGGATCTCCATGCAGGGGTTCGTTCGCGTACCACGCGCCGTGCTTCGGCGTCGCTGGCTTCGAGATGGGCTAGTTCAGGTTGAGCAACGAAAGGGACCGTGTTCAGCGTATCCGCGATGAGGTCGCTCATCTCCAGGAAACCGATGCGGTCCTGGAGGAAGAGTTCCACGGCCACTTCATTGGCGGCGTTGAGCACACACGGAGCATTTCCGCCCTTCTCCATGGCCTCCAGCGCCAAGGCCAGGTTGCGGAAGGTCTTCAAGTCGGGCTGCTCGAAGGTGAGCGCTGGATATTTCGTGAAATCGAACCGCGGCCACGAGGTGGGCAGGCGGTCCGGAT
>SSGN01000230.1 GCA_008016945.1 Flavobacteriales bacterium | reverse complement strand
GCCATGCCCTGCACCGCGGCGATGACCGGCACCTTCGCGTACTTGAAGGTCATCGAGGCCTTCTGGAACTCGCCGACGTATTCATCGAGCAGATCGAACTTGCCGGCGGCAATGCCTTCGACCACTTCCTTCAGGTTGGCGCCGAAGGCGAATGGCGCCTCGTGCCAGATGACCAGACCTTTCAGATCCCTCTCGGCGCGAGCCACGGCTTCCTGAACGCCGAGGATCACGTCGCGACCCAGCGTGTGATTCTTGCTGGTGATCGACAGGATGCCGATCTCGGCATCAACCTGCGGCAGTTTCCAGAGGCGGACACTGCCGTTTTCCCAGAGCGTCTCACCTTGGACCTGCTTTTCGCTGAGTACACGCTCGGGAAAGATCTGGCGCTGATACACGGGGAGATTCGAACGCGCCTGCAGCGTATTCGACGAAGCCGAGAACGAACCGTCTGCAGCATGCACGCCGTCACGCGCGAACACCCAGGCCGGGAGCGGCACATCGCTCATCGCCTTGCCGGCAGCGATGTCATCGCGCACCGCTTCGGCGATGGCCTTCCAGCCCGCAGCCTGCCAGGTTTCGAATGGCCCCTGCGACCAGCCGAAGCCCCAGCGCATGGCGAAGTCGACGTCGCGGGCGTTATTGGCGATGCCTTCGAGATGGACGGCTACATAGTGGAAGATGTCACGGAAGATGGCCCACAGGAATTTCGCCTGGGGGTGGCTGGAAGCACGCAGCTGCGCGAACTTCTCCGCGGGGTTCCTGTTCTTCAGGATGGCCAGCACGTCAGCGTCAACGTCACCGGCGGAATCGCGGTAATCCTGTGCCTTGATATCCAGCACCTTGATCGCCTTGCCTTCCTTGCGGAAGATGCCGCCCTTGGTCTTCTGGCCGAGCGCGCCCTTGGCGATCAGCGCCTGCAGCCAGGCCGGCGCGGCGTAGTACTTGTGCCAGGGATCGCTCGGCAGCGTGTCCTGCATCGTCTTGATGACGTGGGCCATTGTGTCGAGGCCGACGACGTCCGCGGTGCGGTAGGTCGCGCTCTTCGGACGGCCGATCAGCGGGCCGGTCAGGCCGTCGACCTCGTCGAAACCGAGGCCGAACTGCTGCGTGTGGTGCATGACGGCCAGAATCGAGAAGACGCCGACGCGGTTGGCGACGAAGTTCGGCGTATCGAGTGCGCGTACGACGCCCTTGCCGAGGCGCGACACGACCCAGGACTCGAGGTTGTCGAGCATCGCCGCATTGGTTTCACGCGTCGCGATCAGTTCGACCAGATGCATGTAGCGCGGCGGGTTGAAGAAGTGGATGCCGCAGAAATTCGGGCGCAGGGCTGCCGGCAGGCCTTCGGCCAGACGGTTGATCGACAGGCCGGAAGTGTTCGACGCGATGATCGCGTCCGGCGCGATGAACGGCGAGATCTTGCGGTAGAGGTCGTCCTTCCACTCCAGTTTCTCGGCGATGGCCTCGATGATCAGGTCGCAACCCTTGAGCTGTTCCAGATGCTGCTCGTAGTTCGCGGCATCGATGTAGGCAACGCGGTCCTTGGTCGCCAGCGGCGACGGCTGCAGTTTCTTCAGGCCATCGACGGCCTTCTTCCCGATACCGTTCGGATCGCCTTCCTTGGCCGGAAGGTCGAAGAGCACGACCGGCACTTCGGCGTTGGCGAGGTGCGCAGCAATCTGCGCGCCCATCACGCCAGCCCCGAGCACCGCGACTTTCTTGACGATGAAGTTGCTCAAGCTGTTCTCCTTTTATTGGACGGTTGTTCAGCATCGGCGCCACCCACCACGCAGCCGAATGAAACGAACGTTTGAATTATATGCCGTTTAAAGCGAACGTCAACGGAAATTCATCACCAAATTAGAGGGGAAACTCGAATTCCACCCCCCTGCACATCGGAGGGTATGGGCAAAAAAAACGGCGCCCGATTGGGCGCCGTTGATTTGCAGCCTGAAGTGTTTAGAACGCGTGGTTGTACTGAACCGAGAGGATGTCCGCACGGTTGTTGTTCCATTCACCCTTAACTGTCTGTGGAAAAGCAGGATTGAGCGTTGCATTCCGATCAGTTTTCGCATCCTTGAAGAAAATGTGGCTATAGCCAAAATCGAGAGATGCCTGCTTGGACAAGGTGTACTTGCCACCAAAAGACAACCACACGCGATCAGAGTCCGGTAGCGTCATTGTACGGTCCTGATTCTTGCCAATCGGAGACTCGTCATAGGCAACGCCGAAACGCAGCTTCCAAGCATCGTTGTACTTGTAGTTAGCGCCCAAGCCAACGCGCCAAGTATCCTCGAAATTGAAGGAGAGGCCTGTAACCCTTGCTCCATTGCTAGCCTGCTTCAGTGTCAGTTCCTTCCAGACACTCCAGTCAGTCCATGTAAAGTCACCAAGGAGTTCCCAACGATCGCTCAGCTTTTGAGATACTGCGAACGAGAGGTTTCCTGGCGTTTCATAACCGTCGGCAGTAACTTTTTGGTTGACCAAAACTGGATTCAACGCCCCCAACTGGGTCTGCAGTTTTTGCTTCCCTTCAATGTCAAACTTGATTCCAGAGCGATACGTCACACCTAAGCGCGTACTTGGCGATAGCTGGAACATCGCGCCGATATTAGCGCCGACCCCCCAAACAGGATCTCCTTCTACGTGGAGATAGTTCTGAGCCGTATTCCCGCCGAGACCAGTCGGCAGCGCTATACCTTGCTTCAATTCAACAGAAGCGCGAGTGAAATTTACGCCCAAGCCCAACGAAAGCATGTCGTTCACCTTGATCGCAAACGACGGGTTGATATTGATATGTTCGATATCGGCAAAATAGCCGGCATTACGCCCAATAAAACTCTTGTCGTACTCGGTCTTATTCCCGAAAGTCGGCCCAACGCCAACACCAAACCAAACGTCAGGTGCTACTGACCATGTCCAATATCCATGGGGCAGGAAGGCTGTGCCGCCAGCTTCTCCACCATTAGTTGGAGACGCGTTGTTCAAAGTGCGATTAGTTGTACCTGCGTCCTTGAATTTGATCGAACGATCAAGAATCGTACCCGACAGCGAAATCGTATGCCCCGTCGGCAAGTAAGTCATACCAGCCGGGTTGAAGAAAATCGTGCTGCCGTCTTCAGCAGCGGCAGCAGCACCAGCGAACGCGTTGCCGTTGCCCGAACCGCCCTGATTTTGCAGCTGAAAACCGGAAGCGGCAGCGGTGCCGGCGAAACTGAACATCAGAAGCGCCGGGATCAGGCGCATGGTCAACCCCTTGGTCATTACATGGTCTCCTTGGTCTGGATTATCTTTGGAAAAACAATTTCTTCCGACAGATTACAAACAACTGTTCGGATTAAACAATAAAACAGCGTTTGAAATCTATGATTTATGCAGTTCCGGCAGCTGGCGCTTGACCCCTTGTTGCGTAATTGCAACATAAGTCAGCGTCGCTTCCGTCACCTTGACGATCACCGGATCGGTCGGATTACGCTCGGCAAACACTTCGACGTTCACTTTTATCGAAGTGCGACCGGTTTCAACAATTTCGGCGTAAAAACTGACGATATCGCCGACCGACACCGGCTGCTTGAACAGGAACGAATTGACCGACACCGTCGCCACGCGGCCGCGGGCGCGGCGCATGGCGGGGATGGCACCGGCAACGTCGACCTGGGCCATGATCCAGCCGCCAAAGACGTCACCGTTCTGGTTAACGTCAGCCGGCATCGGCATGACGCGCAGCGCGGGTTGGCCTTGCGGCAGCTGGACAGGTTCTTCAGCCATTCTTGGCTTTCATGTAGTTGAGAGGGCCACCGGTGAACGGCGCGAAGCCGGTGCCGAATATTACCCCGGCGTCGGCCAGTTCGGCATCCGCCACGACGTTTTCGGCGACCAGCTTCTGCGTCTTGTCGAGCAAGGGCTTGACCAGACGCTCGGCAAGGCCGGCCGGCACCGTGCCCGGCGCACCCTTGGCCGGTTTGCCGCTGCTGTGGTCGTAGAAGCCCTTTCCTGTCTTCTTGCCGAGGTTGCCGGCATTGAAACGCTCGACAAGGCACTTCGGCGGTTCAGCGCCCGAGCCCGCCAAGGCCTTGCCTGCGGCCATCGCCACATCGAGTCCGACCATATCGACCAGCTCGATCGGCCCCATCGGCATGCCGAAGGCGAGCATGGCCTCGTCGACCGTCTCCGGCGAATTCCCTTCGTCGACCGCCTTCAACGCTTCCAGCATGTAGGGGCCGAGGACGGCGTTCACCAGGAAGCCAGGGGCACTCTTCACGGGTAGCGGCAGACGATCGATCTGGCGCACGAAGGCCGCGGCCTTCTTCGCCATTTCGGGGTCGCCGCCTTCGGCCGACACCACCTCGACCAGCGGCATCTTGGATACCGGGTTGAAGAAGTGGATACCGACAAGTCGGGCGGGATTC
Organism: Flavobacteriales bacterium; assembly: GCA_008016945.1. The sequence continues at coordinate 3,434 of SSGN01000230.1, read as the reverse complement.
TTCAGCACCGTGCGCAGATCTTCGAGTTTCAGGCTGGAGGTATTGGTCGCCAGCACGGCGTCCGGGCGCATGACGGCGTCGAGCTTCGCAAACAGCGCATGCTTCGCCTCGACGTTCTCGAAGATCGCCTCGATCACCACATCGGCGTGCGCTGCCCCCTGCCCTTCGGGATCGGGGATCAGCCTGTCCATGACAGCGCGCAGTTGCAACCTGTCCTTGATGCGCTTGGCGAAGGCGGTACGCGCGCGCTTCAGCGCCGGCGCGATCCGCTCCATGTTCTGGTCCTGCAGCGTGACGGTCAGGCCGCGCAGCGCGCACCAGGCGGCGATGTCGCCCCCCATGACGCCAGCACCCACCACATGCACGCGCCTGGCCTTGAAGTCGCTGTCCTTGCCGAAGCTCTTCAGCCGCTCCTGCAGGAAGAAGACGCGAACGAGGTTGCGCGCGGTCGGCGAACGCACGATGCCGTCGACCAGCTCCGGCGCCGCGAGCGCATTGCCGTTGTGCCTCGCCCAGATGTCGATGATCGCGTAGGGGGCCGGGTAGTGCTCGATGCGCGCACGTTTGGCGACCTGCTTCTTCGCACCACTGGCGACGATGCCTTTCAGCGGGCCGTTGAGCAGCCTCTGCACGAAGGGCAGGGGCCGGCGCGGCTGGTTCGAGAGCACCAGCATGCGCGCCGCGTTTTCCATCACGCGCGGCGGGACACAGTCGTCGGCCAGCCCCATGCGCTTGGCGCGCTTGGCGTCGAGAGTCTTGCCCGTAAGCATCATGTCCATCGCAGCCGCGGGGCCGACACGCTCGGGCAGACGCAGCATGCCGCCCCAGCCGGGGAAGATGCCGAGCATGACTTCCGGCAGGCCCATCTTCGTTCCCGGCTCGTCGACGGCAAGCAGGTAGCGGCAGGCCAACGCCAGTTCAAGACCGCCGCCGAGGCAGTGGCCGCGCACCAGGGCCAGGGTCGGAGAGCGCACCGCAGCCAGGCGGTTGAACAGGTTCCAGCCGCGCTCGACGAGCTCCCGGCCCTTCTCTGCCGTATCGAGCTGGGTGAATTCCTGGATGTCGGCTCCGGCGATGAAGCCCGCGTCCTTGCCGGAACGGAATATCACCGCCTTGGGGGGGTTGCGGTCGAAGCCGTCGAGCACTTTGGCCAGTTCGTCCATCACTGCCTTTGACAGCGAGTTGGCCGACTCACCGGCCTTGTCGAGAATTGCCCAGGCAATCCCGTCGGCACAGGTTTCGACGCGCCAGTGTTGCAGATTGTTTTCAGTCATTTCGATCGTCTCTCAAGGCTGTCAATGCAGGGGCTGGCCGGCTGCGGCGAACGCCAGCGTCACGGCTCCCGGACCGACATTGACGGCTGCGGTTTTGCTCATCGGCGGCAGGAGAATCTCGGCGCCCGCGTCCTGCACCGCCTTCTGAAGGGCGGCATAGCCGGGCAGCGCGAGAACGTTGGCCAGCGGACCTCCGTAGCTGATGCAGACATAGGGCACCTCCAGCCCCCGCTTCACGCGGTCGGCGGCCTTGGTGAACAGTCGCTCGACACCGGTATTGAAGCCGCGCACCTTGTCCACCGGCCCGGCCTGGTCCTGATGGCAGTACAGGATCGGCTTGACATCGAGCATCGAACCGAGCGCATAGGACCCCCAGCCGATGCTCTTGTCGCCCTTCTTCGAAGCTCGCTTGTAGATATGGAAGAGGTCAGCCGGCACCATGTAGGTGTGCGTCTGCTCGACCAGCTGGCGCAGCCGCGAACCGATCTCGCTCGGCGTGCCGCCCTGGCGGATGAGGCGAACGGCCTCGGCCGCCTGCACCGCCTGGCCGGCGAACATGTTGCGCGACGAGAGCACGGCAAGACCGAAGCGTTCGGGCACACCGGCTGCGCGCCGAACGTCGCGGTACTTGGTCAGGATGGTGCGCGACGCCTGCATCGCGTGGTCGTAGATCGCGGAGCGACCGCTCGTGATGGTCAGGCAGAAAACATAGTCGTAATCGAGCACCAGCTTCTCGAGGAAGAGCTTCTCGATCTGCTGCACCGAGAAGGGGATCGATTCTGCAAAATCCTCGCTTTTCTGGTCGAGATGCCTCGTATAGAAGGCCTGGGTTTCCTGCGGGTCGCGCCTGTCCTCGATCAGCAGGTCGCCGATGCGCAAGGTGATCGGCATCACGACAATGCGGTTTTCCTCGATGAAATCCTTGGGCAGGTCGCAACAGGAGTCGACAACAATTCCGATGCGCATGGCTCAACCCTCCATAGCTTCGACCAGCATCGCACCACCGAGGCCGCCGCCGATGCAGATCGAGGCCATGCCGCGCTTCGCATTCTTCTGGCGCAATACATGCAGGAGATGCAGCACGATGCGGGCGCCGGAGGCCCCCACCGGATGGCCGATCGACACAGCGCCGCCATCGACGTTCAGCCTGTCGTCGTCGAGCGCACCGAGGGCGCCCGGCAGACCCAGCTGCTCCTTGCAGTACGACTCAGATTTCCAGGCTTCGACGCAGGCCAGCACCTGCGCGGCAAAGGCCTCGTTGATTTCCCAGGCATCAAGATCATTCAGACCGAGCCCATGACGCTGCAGGATCGGGGTCGCAGCATGTACCGGCCCGAGCCCCATCTGCGCCGGGTCGAGGCCGGACCACTGGCTGTCGACGATGCGACCGAGGGGCTGCAGATTCCACTTCTGAACCGCCTCCTCCGACGCGAGGATCAGCCAGGCCGCGCCGTCGGTGATCTGCGAACTGTTGGCCGCAGTGACATTGCCGTATTTCTTGTCGAAGAAGGGCTTCGGCTTTGCCATGCCGGCAAGGCTTGCATCGTCGCGCACGCCATCATCATGCAGATGGACATTGCCCTTGTCATCGATAAGCGGAACCACCTCGCCGAGGCGACCTTCAACGCGCGCTGCTGCGGCGCGCTGGTGGCTGCGGACCGAAAAGGCATCCATCTGCTGTCGGCTGATGCCGAACTTCCAGGCAATATTTTCGGCTGTCTGGCCCATGAGCAGCCCATTGATGGGATCAGTCAGCCCCTTCATCAGGCCGATCACCGGCGACAGCAGAACGCTGGGGCGCAGCTTGGCAAACTGGCTGAGCTTTGCCCCCATTGTGCGCGCACCCATCATTTGCGAGAACCACAACACCATCGCATCCGAGTAGAGAAGTGGTGCGCGCGACAGGGCATCCACGCCCCCCGCCAGTACCAGTTGCGAGCGGCCGGACTGGATGTTGGCCATGGCCGAATCCAGCGCCTGCATGCCACTCGCGCAGTTGCGCATCACCGTCCAGCCCGTCACCTTGTTGCCGCAGCCCAGGCGCAGGGCTGCCACCCGGCCGATATTCACCTCGTCCGGGCTGGGGCTGGCACAGCCCAGGATCACCTCGTCCAGATCCTCCGGAGCGAAGGGCTGGCGGGCCAGCAGGGCGCGCCCTGC
>SSGN01000223.1 GCA_008016945.1 Flavobacteriales bacterium | reverse complement strand
GTTCACGCTCGCGGTGCTCACGCTGGCCTTGGGCGTGGCGTTCCTGGCGTCCGAGGTGTTCGGCGTCTCGCTGGCGCTGGGCGCGTTCCTCGGCGGCATGGTGGTCGGCCGCTCCGACCTCGCCCACCAAGCCGCCGCCGACGCGCTGCCCATGCGCGACGCGTTCGCGGTGCTGTTCTTCGTCGCCGTCGGCATGCTGTTCGAGCCGGCGATCGTCGTCGAGCAGCCGCTGCAGGTACTGGCGGTGATCGCCATCGTCGTCTTCGGCAAATCCCTGGCAGCGCTGGCGCTGGTCCTCGCCTACCGCTACCCGCTCAATACCGCGCTGACCGTCTCGGCCAGCCTGGCGCAGATCGGCGAGTTCTCCTTCATCCTGGCCGGGCTGGGAATGACGCTGGGCCTGCTGCCCAAGGAGGGCATGAGCCTAGTGCTGGCCGGGGCACTGATCTCGATCGCACTCAACCCCTTCGTCTTCGCCGCCGTCGAGCCGATCCGCAAGTGGGCGCTGAAGCGCTCGTCCTGGGCCCGGGAACTCGACCGCCGGGCCGATCCCTTTGCCGAACTGCCGATGAGCACCGAGCAGAAATACCTCTCGGGGCAGGTGGTCATCGTCGGCTACGGGCGCGTCGGACGCCGCATTGCTCAGGCGCTGGAAGGCCGTGGCATTCCCTATGTGGTGGCCGAACAGAACCGGGAACTGGTCGAAGACCTGCGCAAGAAGGGCATCGCAGCCGTCTCCGGCAATGCAACCGATGCCGCCGTGCTGATCCAGGCCCACGTCGCCACGGCGGCCATGCTGGTGGTGGCGATGCCGGACCCGATCAATGTCCGGCAGATGGTGGATGTCGCCCGGACGCTCAACCCGGGCATCGAGATCGTCCTGCGCACCCATAGCGAGGAGGAGTCCCAGCTGCTGCGCCGGGAGCGGATCGGGACGGTCTTCTTCGGCGAGGAAGAGCTCGCCAAGGGCATGCTTTGCCATGTGATGGCGCGTTTCGCGCCACCGCCGGAGCCGTAGGCCGGGCGCCGACGGTCTCGGTGCCGCCGGGACGAGGCCTCAGCGGCTCTCGGGTGTCGCATCGGAACTGGGCACCAGCAGCAGGTCGATCGGCGATTCGTTGACCAGGTGTGCCGCGACGCTGCCAAGCAGGGCTGCCTCGATTTCAGACTGGCGATGGGTGCCCAGCACCACCAGATCGGCTCTCAAGGCTTGCGCGTGTTCGACGATCAGTGCCGGCGGGTAGCCGTGACGCACCGTCCCGACGTATCGCGCAGGTTCAGCGAGGGTATCGATGAATCGCTGCATCTGCATTCTGGCCTCGACCTCTCCGAGCATCCGGTAGTGATCCACCGTCTTCTGGTCGCACCCGGCGTAGAACATCTCGCGTTCGAACTGGACTTCGTACGCATGAAACAGATAGAGGTCGACGTCGGGCAGCAGCACGGCGACACGCTCGGCAGCGACTTTCGCGGCAGGAGAGAAATCGGTCGCGATCATTACGCATTCATGGTCGTAGCGCCGTGCCCGCTTGATCGCCAGCACCGGTGTGGTGGCCAGGCGCATCAGCTTCATGGCGGTCGAGCCAAGGAGCGGATCGAGCAGCAGGTTCTCGCCATGGGTGCCGATCACGATCAGGTCGGCAGAGGATTCGCGTGCCCATTTGGCGAGGGCAGCCGCAGGTTTCCCGGTCAGGACGCAGGTGTTCGAGATGACTTCGCGGTCTTCATCCAACAGGCTGGCCAGATCGTTCAGGCGATGCGCGATGCCATTGCTCAGCGTGCCTTCGGTGATGCCTTCCTGCTGGAACAGCTTGTGCCATGCTTCCGCCAGTGGTGGGAGATGGAGGGCGTGCGCCAGTTCGATGCTGGCGCCACAGCGCTTGGCGATGCGGACCGCGCAACGCACGGCGGCTTCTGCGCTGGCGGAGAAATCGGTAGCGGCCAGGATGCGTTCGATCTTCATGATGTGGGACTCTTCTATAACCATACGTGTTGATGCTGCGGACGGATCGACGGGGGCCTGCGGCCCGCTTACCGCAGCTCGCCGGCAACAGGCGAGCCGTCCGCGGCGACAGTGATGATCGGGATGTTCCGCTTGCGGGCATGCAGGATCGCCACGATGCCCCGTGAAAAAATGCGCCGCCAGCCACTACCCGGCATCGGCACCACGATCCCGGTACAGTCGAGTTCCTCGGCGACGTCGAGAATGGCAAAGACGATGCTGTCCGAGCGCAGGTAGGCGGCGTTTGGAATGCCGCTTTGCGTCAGGTCCCGGGCGACCTGTTCCAGCACCGGCTTTGCCAGCCAGCGTGTCGATACGCCGCCCCTGCGGAACGGGTTCATCAACTCCCACGGACCGCGCGCTTCGTCGACATGCAGCAGGCAGGCTTCCACTTGCTGGCCGCGCGCGGCGCAATCCCGGACATAGCGCACCATCGCCGCTGGCTGCGTGCTTCTGCCGATCGGAATCAGCAGCCGTTCGGGCTGCGAGACGGCAATGAGCGGCGTCGTTTCAGCGTCTGCCGCGGCGGGAACGGAAACCATCACTCGTGTCCGGATCATCAAAATGCCACGAGCTTCATGCTAGTGCCTTCGCCGCCCCACTGAATCTGGGGAGCACGTAAGCGATTCACGTAGGTGCGTGGTTTTGAGCCGGCTGGAAACACGGGTATTCTCGTTTTCCATGACTCCGAACGCCGCCCGATCAGCTGACACGCCGGGGCCGCACACCGGTTGGGGCTGGCTGCCGGCGGCGGCTTTCTGTGCCGCCTATGTGCTGCTCGACTGGGCCAGTTACATCGACCCGCTGCATCACCTCAACATCACGCCGTGGAATCCGGCGCCGGCGCTTGGCCTGCTGTATCTGTTGCGCCGCGGTCCCGGCGGTCCGCTCGTGCTGTTCCTCGCCATCGTCGCCACCGACCTGGTGGTGCGCGACCTGGCAGCGTCGCTGCCGCTGATCCTGATGCTGGGAGCGCTGCTGGCCGTGGGCTATTCCGCCATTGCCGTGACGATGCGGCGCTACGTTCCGGACAGCGGCATGTTCGCGGATCGATCGGGGCTGGCGAAGTGGACGGCGATCGTCGTCTTCGGTGCCCTCTTCAACGGCCTGCTCTTCGTCTCCGCGCTGGTGGCGCTCGGCCTGATCTCGCCGGCCGACTGGCACAATGCCGTCCTCCGCTTCTGGATCGGCGACGCCGTCGGCGTCTTCGTCGTCTTCCCCCTGCTCTGGTGGCTGCAGGACCGGCCGGGCCGACGGATCTTCCGGCAGGCCGTGCTGCGGCTGGAATCGGTGGGCTATGTCGGGCTGGTGCTGGCCATGCTCTGGCTGGTTTTCGCCACCGGCGGCGCCGGCGAATCGCGCTACCTCTATGCGCTGTTCCTGCCGGTGGTCTGGGCCGCGTCGCGGCAGGGGCTGCTCGGGGCCGTCTTCTGCTCCTCGCTGCTCCAGCTCGGCATGCTGCTGGCCGGCGCGCTCTGGGACATCTCGACGGTTTCGGTGTTCGAACTGCAGATCCGGGCACTCCTCATCGCCGGCGTCGGCTTCGTCATCGGCACCGCAGTCGACGAGCAGCGCCGCGCTGCCGCCGAGCTCAAGCAATCGCTGCGGCTGGCGGCCGCCGGCGAAATGGCGGCCGCGCTCGCCCATGAGCTGAATCAGCCGCTTACTGCCCTGGCGGCTTATGGTGCTGCCAGCGAACTGCTCGTCGAGAAGGAGGGCGGCAGCAGCCAGTTGCGCGATGTCATCCGGCGCATGGTCGGCGAGGCCGGACGGGCGGCCGAGGTGGTGCGGCGACTGCGCGATTTCTTCCGTACCGGCGCTACCAACCTGGAGCGCTTTGCCCTATCCGAACTGATCGATGCTGCGGCCGGCCCGTTCCGTGAAAAGGCCGCGACCCGCGGTTACGAACTGCGGGTCGGCCCGATGCCGGAGACGCAGCTGCATGCCGACCGACTGCAGATCGAGGTCGTCCTGCGCAACCTGCTGTCGAATGCTGCCGATGCCGTGGAGGCCCGGCCGGCCGGGTCCGGGCGGATCGAGATCACGGCTGAACTGCTCGGTGGCGACCAGCTCTGCCTGCGCGTTGCCGACAATGGGCCGGGCCTGGCCACAGCGCTGCTCGAGGGCGCCTTCGAGCCTTTCGTCTCGACCAAGTCGAGCGGACTCGGGCTCGGGCTCGCGATCAGCCGGGCCATCGTCGAAGCACACGGCGGACGGCTGGTGGCCGAGCCGGCCGATCACGGCCGCTTCGCCCTTTATCTGCCGATCGATCCGGTGAAGAATAGTCGCCATGGATAACACTGTCTTCATCATCGACGACGACGCTTCGGTGCGTGACGCCCTCGGCCTGCTGCTAGGCCTCCGAGGCTACCGGACGGCGGTCTTCGCGCATGCCGCCGGCTTCCTCGATGCCTGGCGACCGAACTGGCACGGCTGCCTGCTGATCGACATCCGCATGCCCGGCATGGACGGCCTGAGCCTGCAGAAGGAACTGCAGGCGCGGGGTTGCACGATTCCGGCGGTGATCATCACCGGTCATGGGGACGTGGCTTCGGCGCGCTCGGCGTTCCGCGCCGAGGCAGTCGATTTCCTGGAGAAGCCGCTCGACGAATCGCGCCTGCTGCAGGCGATCGATGAAGCCTACGCGCGGCAGAACGCGCAGCGGGGCGAAGCCGAGGCCCGGCGCCACCTGGCGGAGTGCATGACGGCGCTGACGCCGCGTGAGCAGGAGGTGATGGCCCGGGTCGTGGCCGGCGAGCACAACCGGGAGATTGCCGAGGCACTCGGCATCAGCGTGCGCACCGTCGAGGTGCACAAGTCGCGCATGATGTCGAAGCTGCGCGCCGACAGCGTTGCCGACCTGGTACGGATCAGCCTCGGACTACCCGCCGGCTGACCGGCGGTTCAGTGCCGCCAGCTGCGCGTGATGATCTCGCGGATCACATGCAGGCGGCGGTGGAAGAAATGGTCGGCGCCGGGCACGACGACGACCGGCAGTTCCAGTGGTTCGGCCCATTTCAGCACGTTGGCGAGCGGTACCGTTTCGTCGGTCGAGCCGTGGATGACGATGGTGTCGTTGGGCACCGCTTCGGTGTCGTAACTGCGTGTGCCTTCGACGAAACCGGCCGCGGTGCCGACCAGCACCATGCGCTGCACCGGATGCCCGGCCTCGGCGAGCCGCCTGGCGACGCGCGTCTGCACGAAACCACCGAAGGAGAAACCGGCCAGGACGACCGGTATGTCGCCGCAGCGGCGCTTGCCTTCCTCGATCACGGCGAGCATGTCGTCGGTCTCGCCGCGGCCTTCGTCATGGGTGCCTTCGCTCAGGCCGACACCACGGAAGTTCGGGCGGAAGGCACAGTAGCCCATGGCGACGAAGGTGCGCGCCAGCGAATGCGCCACCTTGTTGCTGTTGGCGCCGCCGAACAGCGGGTGCGGGTGGCAGACCAGGGCGATCCCCTTGGGCGCGCCGGGATTCTCGACGATGACCTCGATCTTGCCGGCGGGGCCGTCGATCAGGATTTTTTCTTCGGGGGCTCTCATCGTGCCGTGCTCAGATCTTCAGCCGCTCGACGACGCGGCCGTTCACCAGGTGCTCCTGGATGATCTCCTCGATGTCGTCCTTGTCGATGTAGGTGTACCAGACGTTGTCCGGGTAGACGACCAGCACCGGGCCGTCATCGCAGCGGTCCAGGCAGCCGGCCTTGTTGATGCGGATCTTGCCCTTGCCCTTGAGTCCGAGCTGGGCGATGCGGTCCTTGGCGTAAGTCTGCGCCTCGACGGCGCCGCGCGCGGCGCAGCAGGTCTCGCCCGGGTCGCGCTGGTTGCAGCAGAAGAATACGTGGTGCTTGAAGTGGCTCATGGCTTGCCTCCGGTCAGGAGGCGCCATTATCCCGAAAAATGCCGCTCAATAGCGCAGCTCGATGGCGATCGCCGTTTCCGGTGCCGCGACCTCGAAGGCGCTGTCCTCGAAGGCCGGGGGGCCGGAAACCTGCGGGTTGTTGGAGAGCCCGTAGCCCTCGGTCGGAAACATGCCGAAGCGGCGGTTCAGCTGGCCGTCACCGTTCTCATCGTGATAGGCCATGATCGCGTAACGGCCGGGCGGCAGCTCGCGGAAGCTCAGCGTCACTTCGCCGGCCGCGGCGGGTACCTGGGCGACCTCGACCGCCTTCTCCTCCTTGCGGAAGGTGGCTGGCTCGCGGTAGAGGCCGGCACGCAGCGCGCCGCTGGCGTCGCGGACATTCTTCAGCGTGACCGTGAGCGTTGCATTCTCGGCATGGGCGAGCGGGGCGGCTGCGCAGGCGACGGCAGCGAGGAACAGGGCAAGGTGTGAACGCGTGAACATGTCGATCCTGCTTCGGAAAAAGCGGCGATGTTCGCGCCGTCGCCTTAACTCCGACTTAAAGCCGGCGGCCCAGCAGCATCAGGTAGGGCAGGGTCAGGAAGGGCCAGAGGCTGGCGGTCAGCCGTGTCAGCCCGTTGAAGTTGAGGAAGTGGCCCTGGCGCCAGGTCGCGAGGGCGGCGATCGAGTACGGATTCGCCGGCGCCAGATTGACGAGCACGGCCCCGGCCATCAGTGCCATGCCGGCGACTGCGATGCGCCAGGTGGCCGGCAGGAAGAGCAGGACTGCGAGCAGCGTGGCGCCAACGGTCAGCCCGAGACCGGCACCCGGTGTCAGCCAGGCCATCGCTTCACGCGGACCGATCAGTACCGCGGCGCCGAGGGCGCGCATGATCAGCGCAAGGAGCAGGAAGGCGAACACCACCGCATGGGCGGAATGACGGCTGGCGAGCAGGGTGCGTGCGATGAGGCCGATGGCGACGGTATTGCAGGCGATGATCGTCAGCTCCAGCGCGAAGAAGCTGGGGGCGGCGTAGGCGATCGCCGGCGACAGGCCGAGCAGCTGGCGGAGGTCGCCGGCGCCGAACAGTACGGTCTCCGGCGACAGTTGCGTCAGCAGCCAGAGGCCGAGCAGGACAAGGCCCGCGTCGGCGTGCGGGATCGGGGCGACCAGGCGGCGCTCGGTACGGGCGAGCCAGACCAGTGCGAGCGTCCCGCTGCGCCAGGCGGCAAAGGCGCCGAGCAGGGCGCCGAGCGTGTTGCAGGCGAGATCGAGGTTGGACGCGACGCGCGTCGGCAGCCAGGTCTGCACGGCCTCGACCGAGAAGCTGATGCCGGCAGCGATCAGGGCGCCGAGCAGCGCCGGCAGCAGGCGGCCGGCATGGCGGCTCAGCGCCAGCGCCAGCAGATAGCCGAGCGGCACGTAGGCGACGATGTTGGTGGCGAGATCGAAGGCCGTCCAGTAGCGCGGCCAGCCGGCTTCGAGGAAGGCGAAGGCGGGAACGCCGAGGTCACGCCAGCCGGCGAAGGGGTGCAGGCTGGCGTAGATCACCAGCGCCGCGTAGGCGAGCGCGAGGTAGCGCGGCAGCGGCGGGATCGGCTGGCTCGGGCGGCGCGGCGGAGGTGGGCTGGTGCGGGTCACGGCCACGAAAATAGCCGAGGGGGGGCTTGCTGGCAATGGTGCTCGGCGTCCGACAGGCCACGGATTGGCGTACCGGAAAATAATATATTGACAGATATTATGTTAATAAGTATATTGTGAAACACTGATTTAACCCCCTGGATCCGCGATGACCGTGACCCCTCCGCTCGATATGGTTCAAATGCGTGCCGGCGCCGGTGCCGCGACGGCTGTGCTGGCCGCGCTGGCGAACGAGAACCGGCTGTTGCTGCTCTGTCAGTTGAGCCAGGGTGAGCAATCCGTCGGCGAACTCGAAGGGCGGCTTGACCTGCATCAGCCAACGTTGTCGCAGCAACTCGGGGTGCTGCGCAGCGAAGGCCTCGTCGCCACCCGGCGTGACGGCAAGCGCATCTATTACTCGATCGCCGATGCGCGTGTGCTGGCATTGCTGAATGCCCTGCATGCGCTGTACTGCCCGCAGGCGGAGTGTGCCGCATCATGACGATCGACTGGAATGCATTCACGCCGCTGAGCGCTGCTGCCGGCGGCCTCCTGATCGGCATCGCCGCCGCCCTGCTGGCCCTGCTGCAGGGGCGCATCGCCGGCATCAGCGGCATCGTCGGCGGTTTGCTGGCACCACGCGCCGCCGGGGACACCGGCTGGCGACTGGCCTTCGTCGGCGGCCTGCTGCTGGCGCCGCTGCTTTACCGCCTCGTTGCCGAATGGCAGGCGCCTGCGGTCGATGCGGGCTGGGGGACGCTCGTCGTCGCCGGCCTGCTGGTCGGCTTCGGAACACGTCTCGGTTCCGGCTGTACCTCCGGTCACGGTGTCTGCGGACTGTCGCGCCTGTCCCCGCGCTCGTTCGCTGCGACACTCGTCTTCATGGGCGCCGGCTTTGCCACGGTGTTCGTGCTGCGTCATCTGTGGAACTAGCCCATGTCTATCCTCGCCTCCCTGTTTTCCGGACTTGTCTTTGGTCTCGGTCTGATCGTGTCCGGCATGGCCAACCCGGCCAAGGTGCTGGCCTTCCTGGACCTGGCCGGTGCCTGGGATCCCTCGCTGATGTTCGTCATGGGCGGCGCCATCGCGGTCGGATTCTTCGCTTTCCGCGTGGCGGAAAAACGCAGCCGTACCCTGCTCGGTGCGCCCCTGTGCCTGCCGCAACCGGGCCGCATCGATCGACGCCTGCTCGTCGGCAGCGCCCTGTTCGGCGTCGGCTGGGGATTGGCCGGCATCTGCCCCGGTCCCGGCCTGGTGCTGCTCGGTGCCGGTGCGCCGGAGGGCGTGGTCTTCGTGCTCGCGCTGCTGGCCGGCATCGGTGCGTTCGAATTGTGGCAGCGCGCGTCGCGCTGACCCCCTGTTTTTTTGCGCTGACTATTAGTAGTCGTTAATACGTTAATTTTCTGAAGGAGAAGTCCATGTATGCAGTCACTGTCCAGGAATCCCCGGTCATCAATGTCAAGGCCGGTCGTCACGAGGCGGTCTACGCAGTCGACGGCTCGGCGATGAACCCGCTCGAGGCCCTCTATGCCGCCCTCGCCGGATGTGCCGCCGTATTCGCCAAGAAGGCCTGCAAGGAACTCGGTATTTCGCCGCTCGGCATCGACATCCACTGCAAGCCCTTCGCCGGCCCCGGCGGACCGTTGACGCTGTCGAAATTCAAGACGGAAGTCCGCTTTCCCGAGCACTTCAGTGCCGAGCAACGCGCGACGGTGCTCGAGGCGATTCGCCTGTGCGCCGTGAAGAAGATCGTCGAGGGCGGGGCGGAAATCAGCTTCTCGGTCGACGAGGCCTGAGCGGGCGCGACGCCGTGCCTTACGGGCTGGAAGTGGCCACCGGGCTCAGTCCAGCCGGCGGGATACCTCGACCATGGATTCGTCGTCGGTGAGGTTGATCATGAAACCCAATGCTTCCATGAGACCCAGCATCGGCTCATTGTCGGCGAGCACCTGGCCGCGAATGGTGGTGAGGCCCTGTTCGCGTGCCGCCTCCATGAGGCGGTTCATCAGCCGGGAACCCAGGCCCTGTCCGGCCATGTCGTCGGCAATGACGATCGCGAAATCACAGCTGCGGCCGTCGAGCAGGATCGAGTAGCGCGCCTCGCCGAGGATGCGTTGCTGGCCCTCTTCCTGGCAGGTGGCGATGATGACCATCTCGCGGCCGTAGTCGATCTGCGCATAGCGCGCGAGCTGGTGTCGCGGTAGTTCGCTGAGCGCGGAGAAGAAGCGCAGGCGCTTGCTGCGCACCGACAGCCGGCGCACGAAATCCTGCAGCGCCGCGGTGTCTTCCGGCCGGATGGCGCGCAGCGTACAGGTCCGCCCGTCCTTCAACCCTTCTTCCGATTCCAGTTGCGACGGGTACGGGCAGATCGCCATGTGCCCGTAGCGCTCGTGATCCGGCGGCAGCGGCTGGAGGTCGATGTGGACGTCGACGGCGATGGCGTCGTGGCTGTCGGCGACCAGGGACGCGATGTCGAGTCGCGTCAGCCAGGGCAACTCGCTCGCCATCTCCGAGATGCGCAGCAGGATCTCGCGCAGCGGCGCCTCGGCGACCGCCGGCTTGCCGGGCAGCGGGCCGAGCAGGCGGGCGACATGCGGCACGCGCAGCATGGTGTCGACGAGGCGTGCGTTGAGCGGCGGTAGCGCAACCGAACGCGCGTTGTAGATGATCGGCGCAATGCCGCTTTCGGAGAGCGTGATGACCGGCCCGAAGAGGCGGTCGCAACGCAGGCCAGCCGCCAGCCAGCGGCCCTCCGGCTTGTGCACCTGTGGTTCGAGCAGGATGGTGGTGGCACCGCGGGCGGCGAGTTCGCGGAAGGCAAGCGCAACTTCGGGTGCCGAGCGCAGGTTCTTGTGGACGCCGGCGGCCGCGGGCAGCGCCTTCATGGCGAGCGGATATCCGAGATGGTTGGCGACGCTGACGGCTTCCGTCGGGCTCTCCGCCTGCAGGGTCTGCGAGACCGGCACCTGGAAGGCGGCGAGGACGGCCTTCGCCTCGGGCAGGGTCAGCGCAGTGCGTCCTTCGTCGAGCGCGTGTTCGATGATGCCGCGGGCGGCGGCAATGTCGGGGGGCGTGTACGACGTCATTGCGGCGGGTGTTTCCAGGCGCAAGGCCTGGTTGTGCACCCAGTTCACCATGAAGGAAAACGCGGTCACGGCATTTTCCGGCGTGCGGAAGGTCGGAAAGCGGGCGCGTGCGAAGGTGCTGCGCGAACTGCGTGTATGAAGCTCGCCGAGCCAGCAGGTGAGCACCGGTTTGTCCGTGCGGTTGGCCGCAGCGATCGTTGCCTCGGCGACGGCTTGCGGGTCGACATGGGTGTTCGGCGTCAGGATCGCCAGTACGCCGTCGACACCGGGATCATCCAGGCAGGCATCGATGGCATCGACGAACCGCGCCGGGTCGGCATCGAAGCCGACATCGACCGGGTTGCCGTCGGACCACGAGCCGGGGTGCAGCCCTTCCAGCTTTTCGCCGGTGATGGCAG
>SSGN01000189.1 GCA_008016945.1 Flavobacteriales bacterium | reverse complement strand
CCGGAACGTCTGGCTTCTCTTAGCATTCTACCGCGGAAGTCGATCGGCATCGTCGGCGGCGGGATCTACATCGCCTGGGCCATGAGGGCATTCCTTCAGGAACACCCGTTGCCCGTACACGATTCGCCCGTGGAGCGAGTGGCCAGGGTCGTGGGCGATGCGGTTGCCGACCTGGCCGAAGCACACCACCGGGTGGTGCACGCGCCCCCGATGGTCACGCTCTTCTCCGGGATCGACCCGTTCGACACGTCAGCCACCTCCGCTGGCACCTATCTCGGCACGAACGACCTGTTGGTATGGGATGCCGCATACGGCCCCAACGAAGGCCGGATGCCCTTACCGAAGCTATTGGCCGATACCACACTGGAACTGCTTCGGGTCATCGTTCCCGAAGAACGATGGATCGTGCTGGGAGGCAACCCCATGGAGTATTCCCTGTTCGCCAAGCGGCCATCCATCCGTACGGTGACCTGCGAACCGATCTGGAAGCATGGAACCTACGCGATATCCTCCGCACGATCCCGTTGCGACAGTCTTCCTTGTGGACCGAGCGGATCATCCGGCACGAACACCCTCTGCCTGGCGGACTCCGAATACCCCTGGGAGGTCGCGGAATTGCGTTGGGACCTCACCGATCTCCTCTACGCCCAGATCAACGTATCGGGCGTCTCGAGTGCCCGGATCCGGTTCGTAGTGGAAGAACATACGGCACAGGAACGGACAAGTTATTGGGCGCAGGATGCGGATCCGGGCACCTTCAACATGGAATTCCGTATACCCCCACAGGATCCGACCATGTACCGCAATTTCTACATGATCAACCTCGATCGTACGCCCATCACACTTACGGGATTCGAAGTGGAAGTCTGTTTCACACGCAGGGCTCGAGGGTTGTGAACCTGGCAACCCGTCAGCGCCACAGCGCTTCCACGTACACCCTCCCGAGCTTTTCCCAGGTCCACGAGGGCCGCTCCCAGGGGTACACGTAGCGATCGCCCAAGCGGATGTTGGTACGCACCAACAACGCCAGCACCAGGACCACCGCGATGGACCACGACCGTGGCACGGTGCGCAGCCGCTCAAGGCCCCAGGCCAAGGGCAGGATCAGGAACGCATAGTACTCAATGAAGCCACGGTAACCGAACGCCCCCCCCAGCCACCAGCACCACCAACTGGAATAGACGTACCACACCAAGGCCCACATGAGCAGGATGGGCCGTGCGCTGCCTTCACCCCGCCACGCCTGCCACAACAGCAACGCCATCACCACCACCATCAGCGGGGTGTGGATGAACCAACCGTTCTGCAGGCTGAAAAGGGTGTCGAGCAGATGTGGGTGGAGCCAATCGAACCCCTCGCCCTTCGTACCGTAGGTGAACACGAACCACGACCCTGTCACCGTGTGCCAGTACAAGACCTGGGGAAGCCATACGAGCACCGCGACGAGCGACCCGGTAACAGCCGCCACGGGATAGGTGCGCAGCCAACCGACCCGGGTGCGCCAGGCACCGGCCAACCCTGCGGTTCCATGAAAGAGCACGAAAAGCCCCACCACCGCATGCAATGGTCGGATCAGCACCACCAGACCAAGGCAGAGGAAGAGGACCACCAACGTGGATCCGCCAGGCGCACGCACCATGCGATCGGTAAGGCCAACGATGGCCGCCATGAGAAAGAAGCAATAGGCATGCGACATGCCTCCTTCGTGCACCGTGTAGTAGTACAACGTGGTGCCGAACAGGATGGCCAGTACCGATAGCCAGGCCACCACACGGTGGCTCCGCACTAACAATACGTTCAGCAGGATCAGGCTACCGAGCGCGGTATAGGACGAAGTGGCCAGCAGCCGTGCGAACACGAAGGGCAACTCGTACCCGGTGGCGGGGATCCCCATGAGCTCGCACCAAGCCCAGGCGGCTAAGAAGAACGGGGCTTGCATGAAGGCCACGCCCATGGAGAACAGGTTGAGGCCCTGGCCGTTCTCCAGCAGGTGCACGTACGCCATGGCACGCCAGTCGCCTTGGATCAACAACGCGGGGAGGTACTGGTAGTAGCCCAATGGATCGCTCCCATGGGTGAGCACCCTGCCCATGGTGGGCGCATTGGTGTTCCACGCGAAGAGGGTGAGAAGACTTGCCAAGCCGGTCGCGAACACCAGGAAGGTGCGGAGAGGTAGTGGGCGGCCGGTGATCATCCGGGGCGAAGATCGTCAACACCAAGTCGTGATGCACGTTCCTCCCCAAGCGGCATCAACGAAGTGGTCCGTAGGTATTGGTCGCAAGGGTGCGGAGAAGTGCGGAAGTACGACCGGAGGTGGCACAGCATCGGCATCAGCGCCTCCCAGTATGTGCATGGGCCGGGGGCCGAACACCTTGCCACCGCGCACAGGGAACCCCTGGTCGGCTTCGTCGGAACGTCGGGGACGATGGAACGTTGGGCGGGGCTTGGCTCACTCGATCAGCACCCCCCGGGCGTCCATCAACGGGATGGTGGTGAAGTTGCCTTCGTCGATACTTCCGGCGAGGAAGATGTACTTCCTGTCGTACATGTCGCGACCCACGTAGAAACTGAGCCAGTATTGATTGCTCAGGACGAAAACATCCTCCACGATGCGTTCGATGCGTGCCCAGCTCTTAGGCCCGAGCTCATCCAGGTGGTGCCGCAGTTCACTGGTCCGGCGGCTCTCACCCGCGATCTCGCCATAACCCCGTGAACTCACCAGCACATTGGTCAACGCCTGGTCGGTCTGGTTGATCAAGTACACGTACCAGGCCTCCTCGCCATCCTCGTCCTTCTCACGGACCACGGCCATGGCCACGCCTTCCACCTTCGGTGTATGGATATCCTTCCGCATGTCATCGGGCCCGGGCCAGGTCGCGGGCGATCTTGATCCACTCGAAGACATCCGTCGGATGGCCGGCATCGTTCACCTCCTCGCGCTTCATGCCGGTGCGCACCATCACCAGGTCCATGTCAGGCATCACCACCACGTATTCGCCGTGGAAGCCGCGGCAGTACCAGATGGGGTTCCCATCCAATTCGGCCAGCCACCAGAAATAGCCGTACCGCTTGTTCGCCTCGCCGCGGTCGTCGAGCGCGGCCGGGGTGATGCTCGCCTTCCAATACTCCTCATCGATGATCCGCTGGCCGTTCCACTTTCCGCTATCGAGGTAGAGCTGTCCGATCCGGCCGAAATCGCGTGCCGTGGCGTACAGGCAGCAGAAGGCTTTGAAGTCGCCGTCCTTGGTATCCTTACCCCAGTAGGCGTCGTGCTCGCAGCCCAGCGGCCCCCAGACCTTTTCGCGCACCAACTCATCCAGCGGTCGGTCATAGGCGGCTTCCAGTACTTCGGCCATGATCTGTGTGCTGCCGCTGATATAGTCGAATGAACGACCCGGCTCATCGCGGCAGGGCTGCATCAAGCTCAGCTCGCGCACATTGCTCCCGTAGTACCCCATCGCGTTATCGCTAAAAGGGTTCGCCCCGCTCTCGCTCCAATCCAGCCCGGTGCTCATGGTCAGCAAGTGCCACAGGTTGATCTTCGTATAACAGCCCTCCTTGTACTCCGGGATGAAATCGCCCACCGGCTGGAACACGTTCTCGATCACGCCTTCCTTCATGGCAATGCCGGTGAGCAGGCTGATATAGCTCTTCGCCACACTGAAGCTGTTGCTCACGCTATCGGCGTCCCATCCGTTCCAATACTGCTCAAGGATCAGGCTATCGTGCTGGAATACGGCAAAGCCCACGGAGTACAGGGCTTTCAGCCGCGCCTCCTGCTCGGCGTTAAGGGCGAGTTTCCCGTAACGCTCGCTCTTGGGCCATGGCTGCGGTGCGCTCGCCGGAATGGTCGCATAGGGGAAGAAATCACGATCGTCGATCTCCGGCGAGCTGCGACCGATCAAGTAGGTGTACCGGACACCGCGCACCAGATGGTCGTTCCCGGTGAGATAAGCGAGGGCGATGAGGCCGAGCAGGATGCCCGCGAGCCAGAGAAGGGTCTTCAGAAGAAAGCGCATGGTGTTGGGGTCCGCCTAAGGTATGGCCTGTTCAACGAGTTCCACATCGAACAGGTCCGCCAGTTCCAGCTTCAACCTGTTCTTCACCTCTTCCATATCGAGCAACCCGCCCAGCTCCTTCGCCATGCAGGTCACACCCTTGTCGGCGATGCCGCACGGCACGATGTTCTCGAAGTAGCTCAGATCGGTGTTCACATTGAAGGCGAACCCGTGCATGGTGACCCATCGGCTGGCGCGAATACCAAAGGCACAGATCTTACGGGCTTTGAACGAATCGTTCCAGTCGAGCCATACACCCGTTAGGCCATCGATACGACCAGCCTTGATGTTGTACGCCTCGAGCGTGCCGATCACCGCCTCCTCCAGGGTGCGCAGGAAGCGATGGATGTCCGTGAAGTGGTGGTCCATATCGAAGATCGGGTAGCCCACGATCTGCCCTGGTCCGTGGTAGGTGATGTCGCCCCCGCGATCAATCGGAAAGAACTGGACACCCTTCTCGCGCATCTCCGCCTCGTTCAGCAGCAGATGGCTCTGTTTACCGCTCTTGCCCAGTGTGTACACGTGCGGATGCTCACAGAAGAGCAGGTGGTCCTCGGTCACCACCTGTTCCCCATCGGACAGGTTGCGGTTGGCGATCTTCCGGTCTATCGTGGCTTGGAACAATCGGGTCTGGTAGTCCCACGCGGTGGCGTAGTCGATCAGGCCGAGGTCTTGGAAGTGGACTTGTCTCATGATCTGCCGCAGAGACGCAGAGGCGCGGAGAATGCGGTGGGGCGAAGTTCGGGAAGAATGCGGTGGGCAAGGGGTTGCCGCAGAGACGCTGAGAATGCGATGGGGTGAGGTTCGGCTCAGGGTTCGTGCAGTCCGTTCGCAATGCGGTGAACACCTACGGCGAGCGTGGCTTCGTTGAAGTTGATGAGAAGCCCCAAGCGCATATCGGTTAGTTTCAGATAGCCGAGAAGTTGTGCGCGATGGCGCTCGTGGATGACATCTACGGCCTTGATCTCGACGATGATCATCTGCTCCACCCACAGGTTCAACCGGAAGTCCATCTCCAGCTTTTCGCCCTTGTACCTCAAGGGCACGGGGTGTTGCCGAAGGAAGTTGACGCCAGCCGCACTCAGCCCTTTGGCCAAGCAATGCTCATGGACACTTTCAAGAAGCCCCTGGCCCCAGTTCGCGATGCACCTCGATCGCACAGCCGATGATGATCCCCGAAAGCTCCCGATACGTCATCCCCTGTACCTCTGCGTCCCTGCGCCTCTGCGGCGTATTCTATTTCATCTCCGACAGCTTTCCCTTCAGCATATTGATCACTGCGATCTCGCTCGGGTCCACGCCTTTCTTCTGTGCCCAGTACAAGCTCACCCAGTCGCCCAGGTTGATCAGGTACAACTGGCGCGCGATGGCGCTGTCGCCCTTGCTCCACACCTCATGGATGTGCGGGGTGTAGTTCTGGAAGACGCCCTTGTTGATCTCCATGCGGATCTGGCTGCGCTCGTGATCCTCCTTGTGGCGGAAGATCACCACCGCGATGTCGTTCTTGGCACCGGCCCAGCCCACCAGCTCGTTGTGGTTCATTTCGGGGATGGCGTGGTGCCAGCAGAGTTCCTTGCTGTTCTCGTTCACCTGTTGGCGGAAACGGATGCTTACGGCCTCGGTGCTGGCTTCGCTGTAGATCACCAGCCGTTTGCCCACAAGCTTCTCCGTGAGTTCCAGAGCCGCCTGCTGGATGCTCGTTTTCTCGCGTTCCAGCAGATCGGCAGCGCCGGTGATGGCTTGTTCGAAACCGTCGCGGATGATGCCGTAGTGGCGCAACACGAAGAACTGTTGCGTGAGCGAATACGCCAGCATGGTGCGCGGTGGATTGCCACCCGGGATCACGATGTGGTCCAGGCCTTTCTCCTTGGCCATTTCCAACATCCTGCCGCCGCTGGTGATCACGCATACCCGTGCGCCCTTGGCCAGGGCCTGCTCCATGGAAGCGATGGTCTCCTCGGTGTTGCCGCTATAGCTGCACGCGATCACCAGGCTGTTCTTGCCCACATAGCCGGGCAGGTAGTAGTTGCTGTACACCTCGATCGGGCAGGTGGCTTCCGCCGCGACCAACTGGGCGGCGATGCGCCCCCCGATCCCACTTCCCCCCAGGCCGGTGACGACCACGTTAGCGTACGGCCCGCCGGGGGCGTTCAACGTGGCCTTGCGGCCGATATCGAGAGCTTCCTTGAGTTGCTGAGGAAAGGCGTCAATGAGCGCTTGCATCGTGCTGGTTATGGTAGTGGGTCAAAAATAGGTGCGTGATACGGGATCCGGGGCTTGGAAGTTAGCCCTCGGCCCGGAGTTTACGCGTGGGGTTCCGGCGCGTGTGGAAAACACGGACGATCCTGATCATGTCCCGATGGATGGCGTAAACGACCACGTAAGGAAAGCGCTCCACGGGGAATTGTCGAATACTCCGCCTGATCAGAACGCCACCTTTCGGATGCTCTTGGATGAACCGTAGCGTTGTGCTCAGTTCATCGACAAAGGCGAGTGCAAGTGGAATACTGATCGCCGCGTAGTACACTTTGGCCTTGTTCGTATCCCGAACAGCCTGCGGCGACAAGACCAGCGGCAGGCTCATTTTCCCAACGACTTCAGCAAGCCCGCGCGGACCTCTTCCCATGGCATGCTCTTGATCGTTCCCTTTCGCATGCCTTCCGCAATGGCCTCGAATTCCGCGATCTCGTCTTCGGAGAAACGTTGCACCTGTCCGGCTTTAAGCACATGGTCAATGAGGTCCAAGGTTCTGGCATCGGTGGTGTCCAACAAACGCTTGGCCAGTTCGATCCGCTTGTCCTGTAGCTTGCCCATGGTTCACCAAAGGTAAGCCCGGTATCTTCGCAGCCCATTTCTCTCGAAACCCATGTCCACACCCGTCCTTTCCGAACAGGAGACCGTGCGGCGCGAAGCCCTCAACAAGCTCCGCGCCCTCGGCATCGAACCCTTCCCCGCTGCACTATACCCCGTTACCCACACGGTGGTGAAGGTGAAGGAGGACTTCAAGGACGCCGGACACGTGGACGGTGAACAACCCGAGGCCAATGTGGTGCTCGCGGGCCGACTGATGAGCGTGCGCATCATGGGCAAGGCCAGCTTCGCCGTGCTGCGCGACAGCACCGGCGACCAACAGATCTACATCAGCCGCGACGAGATCGCCCCCGGCGAGGACAAGACCCTCTACAACGAGGTCTTCAAGAAGCTGCTGCACCTCGGCGACTTCATCGGCGTGAAGGGCTTCATGTTCCGCACGCAGACCGGCGAGCTCACCTTGCACGTGAAGGAGCTGACCGTGCTGGCCAAAAGCCTGCGTCCTCTGCCCGTGGTGAAGACCGACGACCAGGGCAACGTGCATGATGCCTTCACCGATCCCGAACTGCGCTACCGCATGCGCTACGTGGACCTGATCGTGAACCCGGCCGTGAAGGAGACCTTTCTGAAGCGCACCCGGATATTCAATGCTATGCGCGAGGCCTTCCAGGAGGCCGGGTACATCGAGGTGGACACGCCCGTGATGCAGCCCATCCCAGGCGGCGCGGCGGCGCGCCCGTTCATCACGCACCACAACGCGCTGGACACCGAGTTCTACCTGCGCATCGCCAACGAATTGTACCTGAAGCGGTGCATCGTGGGCGGCTTCGACGGCGTGTTCGAGTTCAGCCGAAACTTCCGGAACGAGGGCATGGACCGCACGCACAACCCGGAGTTCACCATCATGGAGCTGTACGTGGCCTACAAGGATTACCGTTGGATGATGGACTTCATCGAAGAGGTGTTCCGCAAGGTGGCCACCGCAGCGAACGGCACCGCCGTGGCGAAGTTCCAAGGCAAGGAGATCGATTTCGGCCAGCCCTTCAAGCGCATCACCATGTGCGGCGCCATCCAGGAGAAGACCGGTGTGGACGTACTGAACGCCGATGAGCGCGCGATCGGTGAACTGTGCAAGCAGCACGGCATCGAGATCACCGCCGCCATGGGCAAGGGCAAACTGATCGATGAGCTCTTCAGTGCCCTGGTGCAGCCCGAGCTGATCCAGCCCACCTTCGTGATGGATTTCCCGTTGGAGATGAGCCCGCTCTGCAAAAAACATCGCGATGACGAACGTCTCACGGAGCGCTTCGAACTGTATGCCGCCGGGTTCGAAGTGGGCAACGCCTACAGCGAACTGAACGACCCGATCGATCAGCGCGAACGGTTCGAGGAGCAGGTGAAACTCATGGAGCGGGGCGACGACGAGGCCATGTTCATCGACCAGGATTTCCTGCGTGCGCTGGAATACGGCATGCCACCCACTTCGGGCATCGGTATCGGCATGGACCGTCTGGTGATGCTGCTCACCGATAATCCCGCGATCCAGGAGGTGCTGCTGTTCCCGCAGATGCGACCGGAACGGTTGAATTCGTGAAGACCGCCGAAGGAAGAAGGTGAACTGGACGAACACGGCCCGAGAAGTCCGCTTGGTGGCGGTCCGCCCCGGCACCGCGAAGAACCGCCTCAACGCCTGAGGTCCGTGGCACAACATGTTGGAAGATCACACACCTGCGTCCGCTCTCCCGACCAACCCTTACCTTCGTCTCACCCACGTCCCCGGCACAACCGTGTGCGCACCTAACACCGCGCCCGTTCCACGCCGTACCGGACAGGGCACAACGCAGCATGGCCGTATCGTTCAACAAGCGCGAACAAGAAAAACGCCGACAACAAAAGCAGGAGGAGAAAGCACGCAAGAAGGCCGAGCGTAAGGCCAACAGCGGCGGTGGCGGTTTGGATAGCATGCTCGCGTACGTGGACGAGAACGGCATGATCGTGGACACCCCTCCCGACCCCACCAAACGCCAGGAGATCAACGCCGAGGACATCGAGTTGGGCGTGCCCCGGCGCGTGGATGTGGTGCCGGAACGTCGCATCGGAAAGGTCGACTTCTTCGATGCTTCACGCGGCTTCGGCTTCATCCTGGAGAACGGATCCAACGAACGGTTCTTCGTGCATGTGAGCGAACTCGACGGCCCTGTCCAGGACGGCCAGACCGTGACCTTCGATGTGGAACGCGGGGCCCGCGGGATGAACGCCGTACGTGTGAGCAAAGGCTGATCAGCCGTATGGCACCCCATGGGACCACGCCCAGACCGGATCGTACTGCGCCCCGTGGCACCCACCGATCATGAAGATGTGTTCCGTGGGCTCTCGCATCCCGAGGTGATCCGGCACTATGGGGTGAGCTTCCGCACATTGGAGCACACCCAGGAACAGATGGACTGGTACGCCACCATCGAGCGCGACGGTACAGGCCAGTGGTGGTCCATACGCCACGCGGGAGCCGGCACCTTCCTGGGGGCGATCGGATTGAACGGCATCGTAAGACAACATCGCCGGGGCGAGCTCGGCTTCTGGTTGTTGCCCGAACATTGGCATCAAGGCTACGTGTCCGAGGCCCTTCCCCTGGTCATCGATCACGCGTTCCACCACCTCGGCCTACACCGGATCGTGGCCGAAGTGGAGACCGGGAACCCGGCGAGCGCGAAGGTGCTCCAGCGTGCCGGCTTCCGGCACGAAGGCACCCTCCACGACCACGAGGTGAAGGATGGCCGCTACCTAAGCCTCCATCTGTACGCCCTGCTGAACAAAGCATGATCCGCACCTACCACGAAGACCGGACCTTCAACGCCGGCGAACTACGACCGGAAGCGTTCGCAGGCGCTGAATTCGAGCGTTGCGCCTTCCGGAACGGCGCGTGGATGGAAGCCGACCTCAGCAAGGCGCGCTTCACGGATTGCACCTTCGAGCAATGCGACCTGAGCAATGCCGTGATCGATGGCACGGGCTACCGCACCGTTCGTTTCGCGGGCTGCAAGCTGCTTGGCAACCGGTTCGATCGCTGCAACCCCTTCCTGTTGCGCCTGAGCTTTGAACAGTGCCGCCTGGACTTCGCTTCGTTCAGCACCCTGATGCTGAAGAATACGCGGTTCACGGGCTGCAGCTTGGTGGAGGTGGACTTCGCGGGTGCGGGGCTGAGCAACGCCCAATTCAACGATTGTGACCTATCCGGCGCCCTGTTCGATGGCACCGACCTCACCAACGCGGACCTGCGCACAGCCCACGGGTTCATCATCGACCCCGGAACCAGCCGGATCAAGGGCGCACACTTCGCACTGCATGGGCTTCCAGGGCTGTTGATGCAGCATGGAATTCACGTGGAAGGATGATCGCCCGGTAGCGCAGCTTGCCAACCTACTCCTTCAGCACTTCCTCCGCTTCCTGCTGAACGCGGTCAATAGCGCGCTGCACCCATTTCGTGCCTCCCACGGCCGGAATGAAGAACGGCGCGAATGCTTCCACCGGTACGAACAATGTCGAACCCTCGCGTGCTTCCGAAGGCGGCAGTTCACCCCCCGTATAGCCTACCACCATGTTGAAAGCGACACTTAACATGAACACGGTGCGCAGCGCACCGAGGAAAAGCCCCCCCAACTTGTTCGGAAGACCAAGCTGGGCGACATCCACCAGTGTGGTCAGGAACCGCGCCAGGAAATGCACGGCGACCACCACGACAAGTAGCGTGATCAGGAAAGCGATGGCCGCATTCTTCGTACCCAGACCGATGGCCGTTGAGACCTGCTCACTGAAATGAAGGGCCACCCACACCCCTGCCGCGATACCGACCAATGATGCCAATTCCACCAGGAAGCCGCGCATGAAACCCCGCAAAGCAGCATACGCGACGACCGCGATGATCATCCAATCAAGCCAGTTCATGGGGCGTAAAAATGCGGAACATCCCGGGGAAACCCAGCCAGGGACCATCCCTCGATAAAGCATGATGTGATCCACGGCCTGGTGCGAACGGAGGCCGCGCCTTTCGCACCTTTGTACCAACCATGGACCTCTCCTTCGAAAAGCGCTGGCGCGACCTGATCACAAGACTCTCCGCGCGCTTCGATGCAGGCAAGCTGGACCTGAATGCCGTGTTGTTCCTGATCGGTGTTCAGGAACTTGGGCAACATGCTCGCGAGTTCAAGAAGGATGAGAAGGTCGCCCTGATGCACATCGCCATCTGCGTGGTGCTCTTGCCCTATGGCTATTACAAGGAAGTGGGCCGCGATGCGGATGGCTGGCCACACTTCGAGCGGGTGCGTGACCTCCCTCCGCTACAGGCAGAGGAACAAGAGCGATTGATGAAAGAAGCGGTACTGGCCTATTTCGAGGAGTAGGGCGGATCAATCAGGCATCCGCTCCAGGATAAGCGTCTGCTCATTGGTCTCTTCCTCCAGGATCTTGATGATGCCCTCGGCATACATCGTATCCTTCTCGGCAAGGATGTCAAGTACCGCGAAGCCGGCCTGTCCTTGTTCGTACAAACCCGAATAATCGAACTCCACCGTGCCATTCCCCTTGGTGGTCCCCTCCTTCAGCAACCGGGTAAGGTCCGGCTTCAAGGGTACGGTCGGGTTGGCGAAGAGGCGTACGGCCACTCCAGGAGCCAACGAGCCGTCCGCGTTCTTCACCGTGATCACCACCGTGGTGGGCTTCTCCTTGTTACACGCAGGAAAGACAACAGCCAGCACGGTGACCATCAGTACGCTGGTAAGTGCGCGGCGGAAGGCGGATGTGGTCATTGGGTTACTTTTGGTGCCCTGTGGATCAAGGGCTTTACGGGGAATGCCAAAGATAGGAAAGTCAACCATGCCGTGGTACACCAAGGCGGTCGTGTTCATGACCCTCTCCGTGGTGCAATGGTTGCCTATGGCGGCCAGGGCCCAGTCCGCCACGCTTCGTCCCATGATCGAGGTACGCACCCGGCTGGGGACCATGGTGGTGGCGCTGTATAACGAGACTCCGGAACACCGAGACCTGTTCCTTGCCCGGGTGCGGTCCGGAACGATGGATAGCGTGCTGCTTCACCGCATCGTTCCCGGGTTCGTGGTCGAGGGTGGCGACCCGGCTTCGAAGAATGCCGCTCCCGGAGTGCCCTTGGGCTTGGATCCAGACACCGTGGGCCTGCCGCTCACGGTAGTGCCCGGCCTGATCCACCGGAAAGGCGCGTTGGCCGCTGCTCCCGCAGGTGACACCCCGGCCCTTCAGGGGCGCTCCCACCGGGACCGGTTCTACTTCGTGCTTGGCGTTCCATACGCGCCCTCCGAACTCGAACGGATCAACACAAGGAGCGCCGCGCACGGCACGCCATTCACCTACTCGGAAAACGACCGATCGGACTACGCCACCGAAGGTGGACAGCCCCGTCTTGATGGAACCTGCACGGTCTTCGGACAAGTGGTCTCGGGCCTCGAAGTGCTCGATGCCCTGGCCCAGGAGCCCTGCAACACCTGGGACCGTCCAATGGAGGACATCCCCATATCCATGCGCATACTACAATGAGCTTTACCGAACGAATAGCCACCCTGGAGGCGGAACTGGAGCACGCAAATGCCAGCACGGCAGAGGAAGTGGAACGATTCCGAGTGGCCATGCTGGGGCGTAACGGCGCGATCACCGAGCTTTTCGAGGTCTTCAAACAGGTCTCCTCCGAAGAGAAGCGCGCCTTGGGCCAACGCATGAATCAGCTGAAACAGGCTGCGCAGGCCCGGCTGGAAACCCTGCGCGCCGGCATAGCGGCATCGGGACCTGCACGGCAAGGAGCATCCATCGACCTAAGCGCCCCGGCATCGGTGGAACCACAGGGCAGCCACCACCCCATCTCCATTGTGCGGGACCGTATCGTGGAGATCTTCGGTCGAATCGGCTTCACGGTGAGCCAGGGCCCCGAGGTGGAGGACGACCACCACAACTTCGGCGCGCTCAACTTCGCCCCCGACCATCCGGCGCGGGATATGCAAGACACGTTCTTCGTCCAAGGCCCTGCCGGCCCGAACGGAACCGAGGACCTGGCCCTGCGCACCCACACCAGCAGCGTACAGGTGCGTGTGATGGAGACCTCCAAGCCCCCCATCCGCACGGTATCCCCGGGGCGGGTGTACCGCAACGAGGCCATCAGCGCCCGCGCCCACTGCATGTTCCATCAAGTGGAGGGCCTGTACGTGGACAAGGGGGTGAGTTTCGCCGAGCTGAAGGGGACGCTCGACTATTTCACCAAGAGCCTGTTCGGGCCGGAGGTCACCATCCGCATGCGCCCCAGCTACTTCCCCTTCACCGAACCGAGCGCCGAGGTGGACATGAGCTGCACCATCTGTGGCGGGTCGGGTTGCAACATCTGCAAACAGAGCGGATGGGTGGAGATCATGGGCTGCGGCATGGTGGATCCCGCCGTGCTCGCCAACTGCGGTATCGACCCCGAGGTGTACAGCGGCTTCGCGTTCGGCATGGGTGTGGAGCGGATCACTCAGTTGATCTACCGGGTACCCGACCTGCGCATGTATTGGGATAACGACGTGCGCTTCCTGGATCAATTCACCTCGGCCACGTTCCGGGGGTGATCGAGGCGCGAAGGATCGGAATGCGTCCACCGATCCCACAGTTGGCACAGATACTCCATACCGGGATAAAGCCCGCTGAAACCGGACCTATGGACACCGATCGCACCGCTCTTCGACAACCATCCATCCGGCATCAAGCGGTCATGGCGTGCGAACTACGAAAGACGTCCACCTCACGTTGATGGAACAACTCCGCACGGATGTGTGCATCATCGGCGGTGGGCCGGGCGGATGCAGTGCCGCAATGCAGCTGGCACGGCACAGCGTGCCTGCGGTGCTGTTGGAGAAGGCCGTGTTCCCGCGTGACAAGGTGTGCGGCGATGCGTTGAGCGGAAAAGTGATGCGCACACTGGAGCGGCTGGACCCGGCGCTCGCCTCGGCGGTGAAGGCGGAAGCCGCCGCGATGCCGAGCTGGGGGGTCACTTTCGTGGCCCCGGGAGGCAACAAGCTCCGTGTGCCCTTCTCCCGCAACACGGGCATGGGCGAAGCGCCAGGGGCCATCCTGCCCCGGCTCGTGTTCGATGACCTGCTTTTCCAGCGGATGAAGCACACGCCCGGTCTCACCGTGTGGGAGGGCACTGCGGCGAAGGCGTTCGAGCGCGATGGCGAGGGCTGGCGCATCACTTGTGCCGATGGACGTATCGTACGCGCACGTATCGTCATCGACGCTTCCGGCGCCAACTCGCACTTCGCCCGCCACATCGCGGCCCTGCCCATGGAGCCGAAGCACCATGCCGCCGGTGTGCGCGCCTACTACAGCGGTGTGCGCGGCCTGGACCCCCAAGGCTTCATCGAGCTCATCTTCCTGAAGGACCTGCTGCCCGGCTACCTGTGGGTGTTCCCGCTGCCCGATGGTCGCGCCAACGTGGGCCTCGGCCTCCGCAGTGATGTGGTGCGCAAGCGGCGCAGCGACCTGAAGACCCTGCTCGTGCAGTTGGTCACCACCCATCCGCAGTTGAAAGACCGTTTCGCTGATGCGCGGATGGAAGGTGGCGTGCAGGGCATGGGGCTTCCACTCGCCAGCAGGCGGCGGGCCCTGAGCGGCGATGGTTATCTGCTCGTGGGCGATGCCGGGCACCTGATCGACCCCTTCACCGGTGAAGGCATCAGCCACGCGATGATCAGCGGCGTGCATGCGGCGGACGTGGCGCACGAGATGCTGACCCGCACCGGCGTCACGGCGAGCGCAGCGAAGCGGTACGATGAGCGTGTGTGGAAGCGGCTGGGCAAGGAACTCGCCATCAGCACACGGTTGCAGCGCATGGCCGACCAAGCATGGCTCTTCGACTTCGTAGTGGACCGCGCCAGCAAGAACCCCGCGCTGGCCGATACGATCAGCAGCATGTTCACCGACCTCGACCTGCGCGAACGGCTGAAACGGCCGGGCTTCTACATGGACCTGTTGCTGGGGCGCGAACCCAACGCATAAGGAGGTTCCACCCCTTCCTCGCATCGCGCCACCATCCGGCGCCACACGAGATGCGCCATCGTTGCCCATGGCGGGGTTATGCCATCCATCCGTTCCGGTGTGTTGAAAGAACGACGAGACATCGCATTGCACGGAAGCAGCTTCCTTTGCGCCGCCGATGGACAGCCTGTTCCTGCTCGTGTTCTGCCTGCTCGCGGGCGTGATGTTCCAGCGTGTTCCGGGATTCCCGCCGAATGCTGCGGTGACCCTGAACCAATACGTGCTCTACGCACCATTGCCCGCCCTGGCCTTGTACCACATCCCGGAGATCAGTGGCGGCACGGAACTGCTGTACCCCATCGCCGTTGCCTGGATCTGTTTCGGAGCGGCATGGCTGTTCTTCGGCGCATTGCGGCGCACGTTAGGCTGGTCACGCAAGCTCACAGGCTGCCTGATCCTGTGCGCCGGCCTGGGCAACACATCCTTCATCGGCTTTCCGGTGGTCGAGGCGGCCTACGGACGTGAGGCCCTGGGCACCGCGCTGCTCGTGGATCAGCCGGGGTCTTTCGTGGTGCTCTCCACGCTCGGTATCGTGGTGGCCACCCTCTATTCGCGGCAGCGGATCGATGCCGTCTCGATCGCCCGGAAGATCTTGTTCTTCCCGCCGTTCATCGGCTTCGCCGGGGCGGTGCTGATGAACCTCTTCGACCTGCATTTTCCGGAGGGCGTGCGTGGGGGCCTGCTCCGCATCGGCAACACGGTTACGCCGGTGGCGCTGATCGCGGTAGGCCTTCAACTGCGGATCGCCAAACGCAGCAAGCACTGGGGCTTGCTGGGCCTCGGCCTCATCTACAAGCTCGTGCTTGCTCCGGCACTCATATTCCTCATCTACGTTGTTCTGCTGAACGGCACCGGCACGGTAGTGCGCGTCTCGGTGCTCGAAAGCGCCATGGCTCCCATGATCACCGCCACCATCCTGGCCTCATCACACGGCCTCAAACCTCGTTTGGCGAACATGATGGTGGGCGTGGGAATCCCATTGTCACTGCTTACGGTGACGCTTTGGTACTATATCCTTGAAGGGGTGTAGGAGGACGTGCGCCGTGTGGAACAGGCTCGCTTCCCACCCCGCAACCTCCTCCTACACCGCGCTCAACTTCAACATGTTGCTCATCCCTTGTTCGGCGATGGGCATGCTGGCGGTGTTGATCACCAGGTCACCGGGTTTCACCAGCTTCTTGCTGCGCAGGATGTGCTTGATGTCGGCGATGGTGTGGTCGGTGCTCACGATCTTGTCGTAATACTGCGCGCGCACGCCCCACACCAGGTTGAGCGTGCAGAGGATGCTGCGGTTGCTGGTGAAGGCGAAGATGTGGGCCTTGGGCCGCATGCTACTGATCTTGATCGCGGTGTAACCACTGTGTGTCATGGTCACGATGGCCTTGATGTCGATGGCGGCCGCCATGCGCACGCTGGCCGTACAGATGGCGTCGGTCACCAGACGTTCGTTGTCCGGCAGGCCGGGTTCTTCCACATTGAACATGGCATCGCTGGTCTCCATGTGGAGCAGGATCCTGTTCATGGCCTTGACGGCCTCTACGGGGAATTTGCCCACGCTGGTCTCGGCGCTCAGCATCACCGCATCAGCGTGGTCCAGTACGGCATTGGCCACATCGTTCACCTCGGCGCGAGTGGGCGTGATGTTGGTGATCATGCTCTCCATCATCTGGGTGGCCACGATCACCGGCCTGTGTTGGGCCAGACACCGTTTGATGATGTCCTTCTGCACCAGCGGCACCCTCTCCATGGGGATCTCCACACCCAGGTCGCCACGCGCCACCATCAACGCATCGGCCTCCCGGATGATCTCGTCGATCTCCACCAGCGCTTCGGGCTTCTCGATCTTGGCCACCACCTTGGAGGCTTTCTCGCGTTGCAGGATGATGTGCTTCAGTTCGATGATGTCCCGGGCCCCGCGCACGAAGCTCAGTCCGATCCAATCCACATCATGGTCCAGTGCGAAATCCAGGTCCTGGCGATCCTTCTCGGTCAGGCTCGGGAGGCTGATCTTGGTATTCGGCAGATTCAGGCCCTTGTTGGAGCTGAGCGGTCCTCCGTGGATCACCCGCGTGGTCACGGTGGTAGAGCCATCGGTGGCGGTCACCTCCAGCCTCAGCTTTCCATCATCGAGCAGCACCAGCTCTCCTTTCTTCACATCCTTGGGGAACTGCGCATAGCTCGTACTCACGATCCCGGGCCTTCCTTTGATGGGTTCCGTGGTGATCACCAGCTCACTTCCATCTTCCAGCAGGATGGGCCCATCGGCCATTTCCCCCACCCGCATCTTGGGCCCCTGAAGGTCGGCCAGGATGGCGGTGGTGAGGCCGAGTTCGGTGTTCAGTTCGCGGATGGTGCCGATCAGGTTGGCGTAGAACTGATAGCTGCCGTGGCTGAAATTGAGGCGGCAAACATCGAGTCCGCTCAACATCATCTCACGGAGTACCTCCTTGCTTGATGATGCTGGGCCAATGGTGGCTACGATCTTGGTCTTGGGGTCGTTCATCGGGTGTCGCCGAAACCTCGGCACGGGTGCGGTCTCTATTGCAAGAGCTTATGTCCTGCTCGCAATTGTTCGTACGGTAGTTTGAAAGCGGTAAGCACGAATTCGGCGGAACGCACCTGTGCCAGCAGGTCGGGGTTCAGTTCAGCCAATTCGTTGTCCACCACCAGAAAAAAGTCCACATGGCGCTGGTCCTTCAACAGAATACCATCACCGCTATGATTGTTCACCAGTGTGTACCGGGCCCGCGATGGTTCGTCCACGTGATCGTAGACCGAATACTGCGCAACGATACCGTTGGCTCCATCGCTGATGTCGGCGCGCCGACGCGTAAGCTCAAGTCCGGTCCTCCGATTCAACGACCAGCAAAGCCGGTAGTCGTGCACATGGCTGCTGATGCCGATCACCGTGACGTCGGGGGCGAGCTCGATATCGAGTTTATGCTTGGCCATGGTCCATGCTGCACGCCATGCACAGGGGCCATGGTCGCAATGGTCGGCCAAAATTAGCCACGCCCGGCAGCCTTGCCATGTTAAGTGATCGCCTGTATCAACCACCGTTGTTTAAGAGCCCCCCCCCGCACGACCCACGCACGGCCAACCTCGCTGTCCAAGAAGAACACACAAGAAGCCAAATCAGCCCCGGCGGGATCCGGCACCTGACCGCCTGGAGGCATGCATGGTCGGAGCATGATCCTCGGGTGCGGTACCCTGGGGCGCTGGCTTGGGGGGGTGTGGCTTGCGTGATCGCATGCTCCGGAAGGCGCTCTGTGCAGCATCCTGTTCGGCCACCTTCTTGCTGGTGCCCTGACCCGTGCCACGCACATCGCCATTGATACGCACCTCGGCCACATAATGCTTTCCCCGTCCGTTGCCGCCTTCCTCACGCACGATGAACTCCACCTTCTTCCGGCGCTTCTGCCCCCACTCCAACAGTCGGCTCTTGCCGTCACGGTCCTCCCGCTCGATCTCCTTCACATCGAAGTGGGCATGCAACAGCTTCACCACCACCTTCCGTGTACGGTCGAAGCCACGATCCAGGAAAAGCGCACCGATAAGGGCCTCCACGGCATTGCCAGGGACCGAAGACTCATGGGATCGGGCCACATTGCTTTCCAACACCCGTTCGATCCCGATCTTCTTCGCCAAGGCGTTCAGTTGCTGGCGGCTCACCAGCTTGCTGCGCATGCGGGTAAGGAAGCCCTCTCCTTTATCGGGATAGGCCGCGAAGAGCATGTCGCCGATGATGGTATCGAGCACGGCATCGCCCAGGAACTCGAGCCGTTCGTTATCGGGTAGGTCGGTGCGGCCCTCGGTGACCGCGCTCACGTGGCGTAGGGCCTGCCTGTAGAGCGGAAGGTTGCCCGGGGTGATGCCCAACTCCTGCCGACACCATGCCCGCACCCGGCGTTCTTCGGGGTTGCGCGCACGATGGAAAAGGCTCTTGATCACGCTGCCGTACTACCGGTACTTGCGGAAGATCACCGCCGTGTTGTGACCGCCGAAACCGAAGGTGTTGCTCATGGCCGCGTTCACCGTGCGTTGCTGGGCGGTGTTGAACGTGAAGTTCAACTGCGGATCGATCTCCGGATCGTCCGTGAAGTGGTTGATCGTAGGCGGTACGATATCGTTGTACACGGCCATGATCGCCGCAATACCCTCCACCGCGCCGGCACCACCGAGCAAATGCCCGGTCATGCTCTTGGTGGCGCTGATGTTCAGCTTATTGGCATGCTCCCCGAATAGGCGCTGGATGGCCTTCACCTCCTGCGGATCGCCGATGGGCGTACTGGTGCCGTGGGTGTTGATGTAATCGATATCCGAAGGCTGCAGGCCCGCATCGCGCAATGCATGCTTCATGCACAACTCCGCGCCCAACCCATCGGGGTGTGGTGCGGTGATGTGGTAGGCATCGCTGCTCATGCCCCCACCGATCACCTCGGCGTAGATCTTGGCCCCACGCGCAAGGGCGTGCTCCAGATCCTCCAGGATGATGGCCGCGCCACCCTCGCCCAGCACGAAACCGTCGCGGTCCTTGTCGTAGGGGCGCGAAGCGGTCGCGGGATCGTCATTGCGGGTGCTCATGGCATGCAGGGCGTTGAAGCCCCCCACCCCAGCCTCATAGATCGCCGCCTCGCTGCCACCCGTTACCACGGCCACACAGGTGCCGAGGCGGATGTAGTTGAAGGCATCGATCATCGAGTTGTTGCTGCTGGCACAGGCGCTGGCGGTGACATAGCTGGGCCCGCGAAGCACATGGCGCATACTGATGAGGCCCGCAGCGCTATCCGCGATCATCTTGGGGATGAAGAACGGATTGAAGCGTGGGGTACCGTCACCCTTACCAAAGGCGATGCATTCGTCCTGGAAGGTCTTCAGCCCACCGATGCCGCTACCCCAGATCACGCCGATGCGTTCACGGTCCACCTTCTCCAGGTCCAGGCCGCTGTCCTTGATCGCCTCATCGGCGCAGACCACGGCGAACTGGGTGTAGGGGTCCATCTTGCGGGCCTCCTTGCGGTCGATGAAGTCTTCGGGGTTGAAGCCCTTCACCTCGCAGGCGAACCGCGTCTTGAACTTGCTGGCGTCGAAGCGCGTTATGGGCGCAGCTCCGCTACGGCCGCTCACCAGGCCCTCCCAGTACTCCTTGAGGGTGTTCCCGAGGGGAGTGAGCGCGCCCAGACCGGTGACGACCACTCGTCTGAGC
The DNA here is from genome assembly GCA_008016945.1 of Flavobacteriales bacterium. The sequence goes on along the minus strand of SSGN01000189.1, from coordinate 3,944 downwards.
TGCATGCGGTGCTGGATTTACTTCGCGTTCTTCTCCACGTAGTCCACAGCCTGACCCACGGTCTGGATCTTCTCGGCCTGGTCGTCGGGGATGGCGATGTTGAACTCCTTCTCGAACTCCATGATGAGTTCGACGGTATCGAGGCTGTCAGCGCCAAGGTCGTTCGTGAAGCTCGCTTCTGGCGTGACTTCGCCCTGATCCACTCCGAGCTTGTCCACGATGATGGCGATGACCCTTGACTTGATATCCGACATGTCCGTGCGTTGTTGGTTGAACAGGGTGCAAAGAAAGACATTTTCCATACGCGCAACAGTGACCCCGGTCGAAGGCCCCCTCCGTTTTTCCCACGGCGCCTGTTCGTGATGGACGGGTGGAACGGGTCCGCTGAGGCGAAAAAACCCTTTCAGGATCATCCGATGGCCGATCTTAGCGCCAGGAGAACATGATCCGGATCGCGATCCTTGCTTCTGGTAGCGGCACCAATGCCCAGCGCTTGGTGGAGCACTTCAATGACCGCCCCGACGCCCAGGTGGTCCTTATCGGTTGCGACCAGCCAAGCGCCGGGGTGGTCCAACGAGCGTGGGACCTGGGGGTACCCCTTTACCTCTTCAACGGCACCCAACTCCGCTCCGGGGACGTGCTCCGGGAACTCCAGGGCCAGCGGGTCGACCTGGTGGTGTTGGCGGGGTTCCTTCGGCTGATCCCGGCCACCCTGATCGCCGCCTACCCCCGGCGCATCATCAACCTGCACCCCTCGTTGCTTCCGAATTACGGTGGCAAAGGGATGTACGGGCACCATGTCCACGAAGCGGTGCTCGCGGCCGGAGAAACGGAGAGCGGCATCACCATACACTATGTGAACGAACGGTTCGACGAGGGCGAACACATCGCACGGTTCGCCTGTCCCGTGCTGGCCGACGATACCCCCGAAAGCCTCGCCGCCCGGATCCATGAGCTGGAGCACACCCACTTGCCCCAGGTGGTGGAAGCCGTGGTCAAGAACCTATTGGCCGAAGGACATTGAGCGATGCCAGGTCACCCCTACACCCACCGTACCCCATGATCGACCTGAGCGAGATCGGTAAGGCCTTCCTGATCCTGTTCGCGGTGATCGACATCGTGGGGGGTATCCCCCTGATCCTTCAAGTACGCGAGAAGGCGGGCAAGATCTATCCCGCCCGGGCCGTGCTGGTGAGCCTGGGCATCATGGTCTCCTTCCTTTACTTGGGCGAAGGGATCCTCAACCTGTTGGGCATCGACGTCCGCTCCTTCGCCGTGGCGGGCGCCTTGGTGCTCTTCTTCATCGCTTTAGAGATGATCCTCGGGGTGCGGCTCTTCAAGGAAGACCTCTCGGCTCCGGGCCTCACCGATGGTAGGGATGACAACAAGGTGTACAGCGTGGTCCCATTGGCCTTTCCGGTGATCGCCGGCGCGGGCAGCATCACCACCATCCTTTCCCTCCGCGCCGAGTTCGCCAGCATCAACATCCTCTTCGCCATCCTGCTGAACATGATCCCCGTGTTGCTGGTGCTCCTGCTCACCTCGCGTATCGAACGGCTGCTGGGCCGGGTGGGGCTCATCATCATCAAGAAGGCCTTCGGGGTGATCGTGCTCGCCATCTCGGTGAAGCTGTTCGCGGCGAACATCACCCAATTGTTCCCGACCACCTGAGCGCGGGGGCGTATTCCGTTCTTTGCGGTCCGCACGGACCTCCCATGAAGATCACCATTCATACCGACGGTGCTGCGAGTGGCAACCCGGGGCCAGGAGGCTACGGCGCCGTACTGGAAAGCGGCCCACACCGCAAAGAGCTGTGGGGCGGCTACCGGCGCACCACCAACAACCGCATGGAGCTCATGGCGGTGATCGCCGCCCTGGAGGCGCTGAAAGCACCGGGCATGGACGTGCTGGTGGTGAGCGACAGCAAATACGTGGTGGATGCCGTGGAACAGGGGTGGCTCTTCGGCTGGGAGCGGAAGCGCTGGGCCAAAGTGAAGAATCCGGACCTGTGGAAACGCTTCCTTCAGGTATACCGTAAACACAACGTACGGTTCCAATGGATCCGAGGCCACAATGGCCATCCGCTCAACGAATTGTGCGATCAACTCGCGGTAGCCGCCCGCAACCAGAGCGTGCTGGCCGTGGACGAGGGGTATGAGGCACAAGCCGAGACCCTGCTTTGAGCACCTCCCTACCTTCGCTCACCTTCTAAGAGAACCACCAAGCCGCAAACCATGGCCAAACTCCACGCCGCTGTCAACGCCAAGGAAGACGTCATCGTGCTGGAGCGCGCAACGCCTTCGGCCCCATGGACACCCACTGGCGAAAGCACCGTTGACCTTGTACGCACCGGCCCCTCGGCATTCAGCCTGGTGAGGCATGGCCGCAGCCATCGCGTACTGGTGCTGAAGGAGGATAGGGAGAACGGCAGTGTGCGACTGCGGATCGGCGCACACACCTACACCGTACAGTTGCAGGACGACCGCACGCGGCTGATGCAGACCTTGGGGTTGAACAAGGCCACCACCAAGGTGAAGGAACTGAAGGCCCCGATGCCGGGTATGGTGCTCAACATCCTGGTGAAGCCCGGCGACACCGTGAAGAAGGGCGACCCCATACTGGTGTTGGAGGCCATGAAGATGGAGAATCTGCTGAAGGCCCCGGGCGATGCCAGCATCGCCAGTATCCATGCCGAAAAGGGAAAAGCCGTTGAAAAGGGCCAGTTGCTCGTGAGCTTCGGTTGATCCGCGCGCGGATCGTCTCGATCACGTCCTTATCGGCGTGGGCTGCGTTCCTTCCACCCCTCCAGGCGCTACCTTAGCACCATGGACCGCAAACAATTCCTTTCCCGCTCGCTGAAGGCATCGGTCGGCGCGTTGATCGCCGGCCCGGTGCTTGCCCATAGTGCATCGTGCAATGCGGCCGAGGGTTCCGGCGAGACCGCGGGTACAACACCCGAAACACCTGTCGGACCCGGCCTGCAGCTCGCCCAGATCGCCCTGCCCTACGCCTACAACGCGCTGGAGCCCTCCATCGATGCCCGCACCATGGAGATCCATTACACCAAGCACCACGCTGGTTATGTGAAGAACGTGAACGAGGCCATCGCGGCCGAAGGTGTGCAGGCGAAGGACGAGGCGGACCTGCTGGCCCGCGCCGGGGACTTCAGCGCCAAGGTGCGCAATAACGCCGGCGGCACGTGGAACCACAACTTCTTCTGGGAGGTGATGGGGCCGGGTGGGAAAGGTGCGCCCGAAGGCAGGGTGCTCGACGCCCTCAACGCCTCGTTCGGCTCCTTCGACAAGTTCAAGGAGGCCTTCACCGATGCGGCCATGAAACGCTTCGGCAGCGGCTGGGCGTGGTTGGTTGAGCGCAACGGCGAACTGGCCATTGGCTCCACGCCCAATCAGGATTGCCCGTTGATGCACGCGAGCGACTTCAAGGGGAACCCCCTGCTCGGCCTCGATGTATGGGAGCACGCCTACTACCTGCACTACCAGAACAAACGCAACGAGTATGTGGCCAACTGGTGGCAGGTGGTGAATTGGGACGCGGTGGCGAAGCGGCTGGGGTAGCTCACCGGAACCGCCGTACGAAATCATCGTACCCCCGGCATTCGACCAGATCACGGTAGAAGGCGCTGCTCCTGCGGTCGGTGAGCAGGTGGTTGTACACATGCGGTCCTTCGCCGACTTGGCCGTTGAAGGTGCGCCATTGTTTTTCGCAGGCTTCGAGCAGGTGGCAGGCCAGCGCCTTCAGCGCGGGATCCTTCGCGTATTCCAAGGCTTGTTGGTAGTGGTGCCGCGCGGTGAACAGGCCGTAGTACTGCTCATCGCCATCGTACAGCGTAACGGGTTGCCCGTACCGTTGCTCCAGCCTGCCAAGTTCCCATACGCTCCAGTCGATGCGTTGCATGATCCAGTACTTGCCGTGCCAGCTCATGT
>SSGN01000187.1 GCA_008016945.1 Flavobacteriales bacterium | reverse complement strand
CCTCTTGCATGCCATGCAAGCGCTCTAGCCAGCTGAGCTAATTCCCCAAGACCTCGAACGTGGTGATTGCTCACGACGCTCGCCAAGGAACATACTCCCTGGCAGGGGCGCAAAGGTAGGAAAAAATGATTCATCTTGCTCCTGTGGACCGCGATACCCCGTCGGTGAGAAAGAAATGGTCGCTCCTCTACCGGCGGATCCGGGTGGCGAAGAATGAATGAGTTAATAAGGTGAAGCGGTGAAGAGTTGTCGAGGTGAAGTGGGTCGCATGTCTCATCCTCTCTTCTTCTCGTCGTCCCTCTCGTACTCTCTTCCTCGCTATCACTTCCTCTCTTCTTCACTTCCTCACTGCTGAGCGGGGCGGACCGGAGCCTTGTTGCCGGCTCAGCAAATAGGCGTGGGTGGCCGTTTGTGCCCGGGACCGTGGATCGCGCTTCCCCTCGTTCCGGTAGGGATTGGTCTGGCGCACATCGATCCTTCGGGCCTTCACCTGGTCCTGCCATTGGATCTCCATGAGGTCGAGCACCTTGGCCTTTAGCTCCTGATCGTTCACCGGGAACGCCACTTCAATGCGGCGATCGAGGTTGCGTCCCATCCAGTCCGCGGAGGAAAGCAGCACCACAGGGCGGCCTCCGTTCTCGAAGGCATAGACCCGGGTGTGCTCGAGGAGCCGGTCCACGATGCTGATGGCCTCGATGTTCTCACTAAGGCCTTCCACGCCCGGTACCAGACAGCAGATCCCACGGACGATGAGGCGGATCCTTACACCGGCGTTACTCGCGTCGTACAGCTTACGGATCAGCGCACGATCTTCGAGGTTGTTCAGCTTCAGAAGGATGCTCGATCGGCGCCCCGACCGGGCATTCTCCACCTCCTTGTCAATGAGGGCGTCGAGCCGCACGCGCAGGCTGGTGGGTGCCATCAGGAGCTGGGACAGGGCCGGCCGGTGTGTTCGGTCGGCCAGGTGCTGGAATACCTCGGCCACCTCGCGGGTCATCCGGGGCCGGTGGGTGAGGAGCGCCATGTCCGTATATACGGTGGAGGTGCGTTCGTTGAAGTTGCCGGTACCCAGGTAGGCATAACGCGTCAGCCGCCCTCTTTCTTGCCGTTCGATCAGGCACAGCTTGCAATGCACCTTCAGGTTCTCGTAACTGTACAGCACGTGCGCACCGGCTTTCTCCAAGGTTTCGCCCCAGTACAGGTTGCTGCGTTCGTCGAATCGCGCTTGCACCTCAACGAAGACCGTCACTCGTTTTCCGTAGGCACGGGCATCCAATAGGGCTTTGCATACCTCCGAGCCATTGGCCACCCGATACAAGGTGATGGCGATGTGCCTAACGTGCGGGTCGCGTGCTGCCCGTTGAAGCCAGCGCACCACATTGCCGAAATCGTGGTAGGGGAAATGCCAGAGCACGTCCTTCTGCCGGAGGGCTTGGAAGGTGCTCTCTCCGTTGTGTGTTACCGGGTCGGGTATCGGAACAAGTGGTTTATCGCGCAGGTTCCGGTGTCCCTTCAGAGGGAGGCCCAGCAGATCGCTGAAGTTGTGGTAACGCCCACCGGCTACGAGGTCCTGTTTGGTCAGGGCGAGCAGATCGCGCAGTGCGCGAAGCATGCTGTCCGGCATGGCGCGGTCGTAGAGGAAGCGCGCCGGCACCCCCATGCTTCGTTTGCGCAGGCTCTTCCGCACTTTTTCCTTCACGTTGCCGAGGTATTCCTCGTCCAGATGCAATTCCGCGTCACGCGAGAGCTTGATCGCATGGCAGGCCGTGAGTTTGAAGCCGGTGAAGAGGTCGCCAAGGCACAGGCGAATGGCATCGTCCAGGTACATCAGGTCGGTGCGCTGGCTGCCTTTTTCAGTGGGCAGCACGATGAAGCGGCCCAGCTCATCACTGGGTATGTTCACCAGGACCAGGTGTTCCTTCGATCGCCCTTTCGGTTTCAGGCGGCAGGCGAAGTAGAGCTTGCGGTCCTCGATGAAGGGTGCGTTGCCGGCACGCACGGTGGCTGTATGCAGCAATGGCGCCACGTATCTGGTGAAGTGGCTCCGTACGAAGGCGGTCTGGACCTTGGAGAGTCGTTGTGGTGTGAGGAAGTGTATGCCCTGGTCGGCCAAAGCGGGAAGCAGCTCCTCGCGGTATAGTTTGCCGAAGCGCTCTTGTTGTGCCAGGGCTTTCTTGTTGATCTGGTCCACGCGTTTGCCGGGGGGCACTTCCAGTGCTGTGCGGTCCAGCTTCTTCAATTTGGCCAGGCTGCGCAAGGAGGCCACGCGCACGCGGTAGAACTCGTCCAGGTTGCTCGAGTAGATCGCCAGGAATTTCAAGCGTTCCAGCAGGGGAACGGCAGGGTCCATGGCTTCTTGGAGCACCCGGTCGTTGAACGAGAGCCAGCTCAGGTCGCGATCGAAGAAGCGCTCTTGTTGGTGCGCGATCGGCCCATGTTGGCTTTTGGGGGCTTTGGCCCGTTCGTGTAGCAGGTGCAGGTTCTGAGCTTTCTGTTTGGCGAATCTTGTCCGCGCTGATCGGGTGTGGAACCGATGGCTTTTCAGATAGGCCAGATTCTCCGCGAGCCAGTCAGTGCTGGAGATCTTCCGTCGTTGCACGGCTTCCAATTCCTTTTTGAGCAGCTCGCTCTTGTGGATGAAGTCGGCCTGACCGGCTTTGGCCGAATCAGCATCGCGCAGTACCTCTTGCAGTTTGCCGCGCGGTCTGGCACCGGCGCGTGTGGCCCGAATGCATGCGGCCACCCGGTCTTGATCGCGCCGGCCCACACCGATGCGCTCCAAGAAGTTGCGTGCGATCCCCACGCTTTCTTCTTCGTGGCCCTGGTAGGCCTTCGCGTAGCCGGTATCGTGGAAGAGTGCCGCCACCTCCACCACGGCGAGGTCCGCGCGGGATAGTTCTTCCGTCTGCCCCAGGGCGGTGGCCATGTGGGTGACGGCAAGCGTATGTTCCAGATCGTGGAAGCAGAGGGTACGCGGGATGTGTGCCGCGAACCATTTGCGTATGTGGAGCCTGCAGCGCTCCAGCTGGGCTTCGGTGATCATGCGGGCGGTGAAGTTAGATGCGGGTATTGTTGGGCGGCTATCTTTGGCGTGACCGACCCTGCCGGATGGATCCAGCCCAAGTCCTTGCCCTCTACGAGAGCTTTGCTGGCGACCGGCTCACCTTTCTTTATAGTGGTAGCTTTCACGATGATCACACCGCCCGGTTGATCGCGTTGGTGGAGGAGTATCTGGAGGGCGAGGGTGCGCCAAGGGTCATGCGCGGCAGGCTGGCCTTCATCATGGTGGAGGCCTATCAGAACATCGTTCGCCACCGGTCCTTGGGTGCGGAGGTCGGCGTCGGCCGAAGTTTGTTCTTGCTGCGCAGCAGGGGGAACGTGCATGAGGTCACGGCGATGAATGCGGTGGGGGAGGAGGACGAGCGGAGATTGAGCGCAGCGCTCCAGCGGCTATCGGACATGGACCATCAGGAGATGAAACGGTCCTTCCTGAAAGGGTTGCAAAGCGATGCGCGCACCACGCGCGGTGGCGCGGGGCTGGGGCTGCTTGAGATGGCCCGGCGGTCGGGGAATCCACTTCGTCATTCGTTCACGCCCATTGGCGATGGACGGGCTTTGTTCGGACTACAGGTCTTGGTGGGCGGTGATCATGGTTGGCTTAGCTCCGATGCGGGCCCCGCGGGTACGCAGCATCAGGTGATCGCCACCAGTGGGGTGGATCTGCTCTGCCGAGGTGCACTGCCGGCCGCCATGCAGGAGGAGTTGCTGCGCATGGTCGAGCGGGATCTGAATGACGACCGGCCGCGGGCCGAGCGGGCCAAGCACGCGTTCCTGCTGGTGACGGGTGTCCTGTCCGATATGGAAGTGGTCGGCGAAGGCCCCATGGTGGTGGTGTCCATGCCTGGAGCACATACGACCATCACGGTCGCCGCACCACTTCGGATGGACAGTGCAGCGCGGTTGGAGCAGGCCGTGGAGTTGGTGAGAGCAATGGATGCACCGGCGCTTCAACGGCGTTACCGCGACATTCTATTGGGGCGAGAGGGCGCAGCCACCGGGTTGGACCTGGGCTTGATCGATCTGGCACGGCGCAGCATCGGTGCACTTCGGTACAGCCGGTACGGCCGGCATGGGCAGCCCTTCGTTGTGCTCGAGGTGGACGTTTAACGATCCTTGGCGACCGTTCCTCGTGGATCCGGCTGGTCCACGTACGGATCGGCATGCCGTTGGAGTTAGCAATGGTACATCACGATACCATGGCTACCTTCTTCCATCGACTGCTTCGACGTCTGGGTCGTTTCCAGGATCGCTTCGATCAACGGTTCGGCTGGTTCTTCACCAACGGCATGAAAGCCCAAGAGCGCGGCCACGACCGGCCGGTGCTCAAAGCTTGATGCACACGTTCTTCGTTTCGGTGAAGAACCGTAACGCATCCACACCGCCTTCGCGGCCCACACCGCTGTTCTTCACCCCGCCGAAAGGGGTGCGCAGGTCGCGGACCATCCAGCAGTTCACCCACACGATGCCGGCCTGCAAGGCGCGGGCCACCCGGTGCGTACGTTGGACATCCTTGGTCCAGATCACACTGGCCAGGCCATAGGGCGTGGCATTCGCCAGTTCCAAGGCTTCCGCTTCCGTATCGAAGGCCTGAAGCGTCACCACCGGCCCGAAGATCTCCTCCTGGTTCGTGCGGCAAACGGGCCCCAACCCTTCGATCACCGTGGGGGCGATGTACCATCCTCCGCTCAAGGCTCCCGGGAGCTCCACCCGGTGCCCACCGCAGAGTACGGTGCCGCCTTCGGCCTTTGCCAGCGCGATGTGGTCCAGCACCTTGTTCATGTGGTCCTTGCTCACCACGGCGCCCAGGTCGCTGTCGGCTTGGGCCGGGTCTCCCACGCGCAAGGCCTGCACACGCGCAACGAAAGCATCACGGAAGCGGGCGTACAATGGCCGTTCGATGAGGATGCGCGATCCGCACAGGCAGATCTGCCCTTGGTTGGTGAAGCTGCTGCGCACGGTGGTGTCCAGCATCTCCTCGAAGTCGCAGTCGGCGAAGACCAGCACGGGGTTCTTGCCACCCAGTTCCAGGCTCAGCTTCTTGAACATGGGGGCGGCCACCCGGGCGATTTCCGCGCCGGTACGGGTGCCTCCGGTGAAGGAGATGGCGGGGATCCGTGGGTGGGCGGTGATCGCGGCACCCACTTTCGGGCCGGTGCCGTGCACGATGTTGAGCACGCCATCCGGGATGCCCGCCTTTCGGCATAGTGTGCTGAGCCGGTAGGCGGAGAGGGGGGTCACCTCGCTGGGCTTGGCCACCACGCAGTTCCCCGCGGCCAGGGCGGGTGCGATCTTCCACGAGAACAGATAGAGCGGCAGGTTCCAGGGGCTGATGCAACCCACCACCCCGATGGGCTGCCGATCGGTGTAGTTCACCGCCACATCGTCCATGAGGTGCGCCTCGCTGGGAAAATGCAGGATGGCCGTGGCGAAGAACCGGAAGTTGGCGATGGCCCGGGGGATGTCCACCTTGCGGGCCAGGGCCAGGGGTTTGCCATTGTCCGTGGATTCGTCCTGGGCGAACCCCTCCAGATCGTCCTCGATCAGCTGGGCCAACCGGAGCAGGGCGTTGCTGCGTCCCTCACGCCCCAAGGCGTTCCACGCCGGGAAAGCCCGGTGTGCGGCCTCGGTGGCGGCTTGTACGTCGCGTTCGTCGGAGTTGGGCAGGCGACCGTACGTCAGGCCCGTGGCGGGTGCCTGCAGGTCGAGCCATTCAGCGCTCACCGCTGGGCGCAGCGCACCATCGATCAGGTTGAGGAGTTGTACCATGATGGAGGCGAAAGGTAGCGGTGTTCGGACCTGGGCGGGCATGAAGATCGAAGGGCCCGCACTTCCGTGCGAGCCCTCCGACCCCTTGTTGCCTTGTAGGGGAACCAAAACCCAAACCCGATACAAGTGCTTGCCTTACCCAGACCCCGGATCGCTCCGGTGTGTCGTTCGTACGACGATGCAAAGGTGCAGGGGTGCCGAGGGCCGTGCTGTTAAGGGATCGCGAACGAACGTTAAAAGACATTAAGCCGGGCGGCTCTCAGCGGCACGCGGTAGTTTCGGTGCGTGGAGAAGCATCGCATCACCATCCTAGTGGTGGCCATCAACGTGGCCCTGTTGGGGCTCATGGCCATTCAGGTGAAGTGGATGCGCGACAGCAAGGACCTGCGGCAGGCCCAGTTCGAACGCAGCGTGGACCATGCGTTGTTCGCCGTTTGCGACCGGATGGAACAGCTGGAGAAGATGCGTGACCTGCATCGCCATAAGGCAGGGAGGCGGTTGCTGCGCAAGCTGGATGCCATGCGGCGGGCCCATGGCGATACGGTGGCCGGTGCCATGCCGGGCATGGGTGGGCCACAAGATCCGCCGGAGGCACAGGAAGAGCCTTGGCCCAGCGATCCCGCGGCCAACGATGCCGCCATGTTGGACCAAGAGGACCAGGAGGTGCTCGTAGCGGACATGGTGCGCAGTATCCTGGCCTCGGAGCAAGGGCGGGGCATCCGCGACCGTATCGAGGTGCCCTTGCTGGACTCCCTGCTCCGCCAGGAGTTGCGGACCAAGGGGGTCCATGGCGACTTCGCCTATGGCGTGTTCACTGCCGACGGCCACGCGGTGGACCTCGGCCAAGGGCTGCCCTCGGAAGAGCTGCGTGCAGGCCCCAATGTGTTCCGGGAGCGGTTGTTCCGACACGATCTCGGGGGCCCGGCGTACCACCTGCATGTGCGGGTTCCCGGGCACCAGGGCATGATCTGGCGCGAAATGCTGCCCGTGCTCCTCACCAGTGCGCTATTCATCGCCATCATCGTGGTGGCCTTCTTCTTCACCATCCGCACCATCTACCGGCAGAAGCGCATCAGCGACATCCGGAACGACCTGGTGAACAACTTGACCCACGAGCTGAAGACCCCGATCAGCACCATCGGTCTGGCTTGCGAGGCATTGGCCGACCCCAGCATGCCCAAGACCGAGCAGCAGGTACGCACCTTCGTGGGCATGATCCGGGACGAGAACAAACGTCTGGGTTCGTTGGTGGAGAACGTGTTGCAGAGCGCGGTGCTCGAAAGCGGCCACATGGTGCTCAAGCGCGTGGACCTGGATCTTCATGCGTTGATCAAGGACGTGGTGCGCAGCAGCAGCATGCAGGTCTCGCGCAGGAACGGGGTCATCGACCTGGCGCTGAAGGCGGAGATCCATCACGTGAACGGCGACCGCATCCACCTGACCAACCTGCTGTACAACCTGATCGACAATGCGGTGAAGTACACCGAGCAGGAACCGCGGATCCGTATCGGTACCGCCAATAACGATGAGGGGGTCACCATCAGCGTACAGGATAACGGTATCGGCATCTCGGCCTCGGAGCAGCGCAAGATCTTCGACCGGCTCTATCGGGTGCCCACGGGCAACATCCATAACACCAAGGGCTTCGGCCTGGGTCTGAGCTATGTGCGTACCGTGGTGGAGCGCCACGGTGGGCGCATTCACCTGGAAAGCGCACCGGGCCGCGGCAGCACCTTTCATATCTTCATCCCCTTCGAACATGGCCGCACCACATAGATTGTTGGTCGTGGAAGACGACCGGAACCTGGGCGCACTGCTGGTGGAATACCTGCGGGCCAAGGGGTACGAGGCGGACCTACGCACAGACGGCCAGGAAGGGAAGGCCGCCTACGACCAAGGTGGGTACGACCTGCTGATCCTGGACGTGATGATGCCCCTCAAGGATGGGTTCACCCTGGCCAAGGAGATCCGCCAACGCGACAGCACCACCCCCATCATGTTCCTTACGGCCAAGGCGATGAAGCAGGATACCCTGCAAGGGTTCCAGCACGGTGCGGACGATTACATGACCAAGCCCTTCAGCATGGAGGAGTTGCTGCTACGGGTGAGCGCGGTGCTACGACGGTCCAAGGGGGTCGAGCCCAAAGTCCCTGAGCCAGAGGAGTACATCATCGGTGCCACCACGTTCCAGCCACGCAAACAACTACTGCATACTCCGGTGAGCGAACGCAAGCTCACCACCAAGGAGAACGAACTGCTGCGTCTGTTGTGCATGAACCGCAATGAGGTGCTGGACCGCTCGGCAGCCTTGATCGCCGTGTGGGGCGACGATAGCTACTTCAATGGGCGGAGCATGGACGTGTACATCGCCAAGTTGCGGAAGTACTTGCGCGACGATCCCTCGGTGGAGATCATCAACGTGCATGGCAAGGGGTTCCGCCTGATCGCAGAAGCACACCCCACGGCGCTGGATCGACCGGACCTCATGGCCTGATCCTCCATAGGATCACGCTGCTGCACAACGAACGCCGGTGGAGAGCTCGGCAATGCAGCGGATGACCGGCGAAGCAGGAGGCTGATGGGCACCCTTCTGGGCGTTCAGTCCGAACGATGTGAACCAACTAAAGGGTGCCTCGAAGAACCTCGAACGGATGGCGCGCGCCGCTATCATTCGTCCAGACGAGGCGCTCCGAAGAGAGGATACTGGATCGAAGTATCCGACAGAGGAACAACAAAGTATGGGCGAATGAGAGCAAGCGATGACCGCTGTGCTTCTTTCTCATGAACGCCGCCGGAACGAGGTTCTTCGAGGTACCCTAAAGACAGGCGGTCCGCCCGCCGTCCACCGGCAGGTTGATCCCGTTGATGTACGCACCCGATGGGCCGACCAGGAAGGCCACCGCGGCGGCGATCTCTTCTGGTCGCGCGAAACGGTGCAGGGGGATCTCCGCGAGCATCTCGTCCCGCACCTCTTCAAGTGATCGGCCGGTCTTCTGGGACTTGTTGGCGATGATGGCCGCGAGCCGCTCGGTCTCCGTGGCACCGGGCAACACGTTGTTCACCGTGATGTTGTACGGCCCGAGCTCATTGGCCAACGTCTTGCCCCAATTGGCCACCGCACCACGGATGGTATTGCTCACCCCCAGGTTGGGCAGAGGCTGTTTCACACTGGTGCTGATCACGTTGACGATCCGTCCGTACCTACGCTGTTTCATTTCCGGCACCACCTCGCGTACGATGGTCTGGAAGCCGATCAGGTGCTGGGTGAACGCGGCGAGGAAGGCGACCGGGTCGGCTTCGTGGGCCGGGCCGGGAGCGGGCCCGCCCGTGTTGTGCACCACGATGTCGATAGCTCTATGCGCCACGTGGGCCGCGATGGTGGAACGCAGGTCCTCGGTCCGGCTCATGTCGCACACCAGTGCATGGTGCTGTTGGCCGTCGCCGACCGCCAATTGGGCCTGCACGTGGGCCAGTGCCTGTGCATCGCGCGCCAGGAGGGTGATGGAGCCACCCTGCCGGGCCAGCTCCATGGCCACTGCCTTGCCGATGCCCTGGGTACTGCCGCAAACCAATGCGGCACGGCCGCTGAGGGGTAGGATCTCCATGATGGGTCACAAATGTACCCGAAGGCCGGGGAAAGCCCACCGATCCTGGGATACGACCACATGGCCTGCTCCGATCGTGGAAAACCCGATGTGGTCGACGCACGGAAAGGGAGGGTGACCGCGCACCTTTGCACCGTCCTAACTGCTCTACGACCGGTGATGTTGTTCGAACTACTGAAAGGCTCCAAGTGGGCCCCCTTGTTGTTGCTGCCCGTACTCGGAGGTGGCGCATCCGCCCAATTTTCCACCATTCCCGCGGCGGTGGATCATCTTACACCGGGCTTCCTGCGCGAAGTGCCACCCAACGGCGTTTGTTCGGGTGCCTCGGTGGTGCCCGTGCCGATGAACACTCCCGTGACCGTTACGGGGAACAACGAAGGTTCACCCACCGATCCGGTGTTCGTGGCCAACTTGGTGTGGGAGGGCTTCACCACCACGGCTTGTTCGGACCTTACGGTGAGCTACTGCGGTACATCGCCCAATTTCTTGGGAGGGCTGGTGAACCTGGTGGCGGGGTGTCCCGTCACGAACATGGTGTTCAATACCGCTGCTAATATCATCCCCAACATTTGCGGCGATGGCAACTTCGGGGTGCGCTTCCCGTCGTTGCCCGCAGGAACGTACTACTATCCGGTGCTGGAGGCTCCGGGCAGCAGCGGCGACTACACCTTGGTATTCACGGCCGAGCCATGTACGGCAACACCCCCAGCGAACGCTTCTTGCGCTGGTGCCATTCCGATCGGGTCAGCAGCCACCTGCGAATACCAGAGCGGAACCGTGGAGCATGCCACCGCTGCGGGCAACACGGGTACGGCTTGTGGCAATGGCGATGTTTCCGACGGGGTGTGGTACTCCTTCGTGGCCACGAGCCCATCGCATGACATCACGGTGGCACCCAGCGCGGAGTTCAACGTACACCTGAGCCTGATCCAGGGCACCTGCGGAAGCCAGACCCTGCTGGCCTGTGCCATCGGCCAGAACTTCGGGGCCAGCACCACGCTATCGGCCACGGGCCTGGTGGTGGGCGGGACGTACTACTTGCGGGTGGCCGATTGGTATGCTGGCACACCACGTACGAGCACGTTCGACATTTGTGTGGTCTCTGTGGCCACCTCGGCATGTGATGCGGCGGCCGGCAACCTGATCCCGGTAGAAGCCAACGTGTGCTATGCCGGAAGCGCGACCACCATTGCGGCCATGCCCTCGGGTAACGCGCATGTGCCGGCCGGCTTCGAGACCGACTACCTGCTCTTCTCTTCCTCCGGAGTGGTTCTACAGCGATCCACCACGCCGCAGTTCACCAGCTTGTATGTCGGGGGCTTCACCATCCATGCCCTGGTGTACGACCCAACCACCTTCGACCCGACGGGAATACTGCTGGGTCAGGCCACGATCGGCTCCATCAACGAGCAGTTCGTTCAGGGTGGAGGCATCATCTGTGCAAGCTTGGACATCACGGGTGCCGCCATCTCCGTTGAGAATTGTTGTACGGCCAATGCCGGGACCTTGCACCCGATGGTCGCTCAGGTGTGTTTCGAGGAGGACAGCCTGATCACGATCTCGGCGATGGGCGATGGCAACGCCGTGGTGCCGACCGGAAGCACCATCACGTATCTGCTCTGTACCGGCGCAACGCACCTGATCCAAGGCACCTCGGACACGGCATCGTTCGTGGTGTCCGCTACCGGCACGTACACCATTCATGCAGTGGTACATGATACGGTGGCCCTTCCTTTGGACACGCTGCAACCCGGCCTTACCACGCTGGACATGTTGAACGACCATTTCACGGTCGGCGGTGGTCCGCTCTGCGGAGCGCTCAGCGCTGTAGGTGCCAGTATCGCCGTGGTGCGTTGCTGCCCGGGAACGCTTGGTAACATCGTTGTGGCCGATGATACCCTATGCCATACCTCTTCCGGTGCGGCATTCTCCTGGACGTTGGATGGGGCTGCGGTTCCCATCGGATACGAGGTGCTCTATTTGATCAGTACGGGCGATACGATCCAGGACTCCACCTCCACCACGAGCGTGCTGCTCTCCGGCCCGGCGCACTATCGTGTGCACCAGCTGATCCTCGATCCCACCACCTTGGACATCGCATCCGTGCTGAACACCCTTACCACCATGAGTGGATTGAACGAGCTACTGGCCCAAGGAGGAGGGGAGGTCTGTGCATTGTTGGACCTGGTCGGGGCCGATCTGATCGTGGCCGATTGCCGTCCCGCGAACGATGATTGCACCAGTCCGCGGTACGTGACCGTGCAACTGCTCGAGAATTGCCTCGATGGCATGATCCAAGGCGACAACACCTACGCCACCCAGGGAACCGCGCCGACCCCTTCGTGCGGTGATGCGGCTTCGACCTATGCCGATGTGTGGTACGTGTTCAACAGCGGCGACAACACCGGCATCACCATCGCATTCGACCCGGGCACGATGACCTCCTGGGGCATTGCGATCCAGGATGCGTGCGATGGTTCGGAGTTACTGTGCGAAATGCAGCCGGCGGCGCCCGTGGACATCGACACCCCCGCGAACACCACCCTGCTGGTGCGTGTCTTCACCGATCTGGATGCGGGCCTGCCGGGCCAGTTCGCCATGTGCATCACGGGTGCCGTGACCTCCACCATTTGCAACGGAGGGATCGTCACCACGTTGGACGATGCCGCTACCCTGACCGTATGCCAGGACGCCGAGGCCGATGTGGTGGGCTTCCGGACCACCAGTGCGGCTCCGGTGAACTACACCTACGTGGTCACCGATGAGGATAGCATCGTGGTGGCGGTAGTGGCGGGCAACGAGTTGGACTTCAACAGTCTTCCCTTGGGAGAGTACCAGGTGCATGGCATCTCGCACGACGGAATGCTCCAAGGGCATGCGGTCGGCGCACGGCTCATGGACATCACCACCACGGGGCAATGTCTTGAACACGCCACGGGCCATGTCGAGGTGCGTGTGGAGATCTGCAGCGGGATGCGGAGCCTCGACGAGGCATCCTGGGTGCTTTGGCCCAACCCGAACCATGGTCGTTTCGGTATCAGCAGCACCACGGTCGATGGCCCCCTGATCGTACAGGTGGTTGGCGCTGATGGCCGTATGGTGTACGACGAGCAGCGGGTAGCACTGCCTGGCACCACGCTGGAGGTGGCGCTGGATGGAGCCTCCCGCGGAGCCTACGTGGTGCGGCTGATCGATGGGAACGGGGTGGCCACCTTGCGCGTGGTGGTGGATTGATACCCGGTCCTCGTCCTGATGCGTGGTGGGCGTGTTCCACATCATGTGCCGGGTCGAAGGGTGTCTATTCCCGGGTTCGGTACGACAGCCTCGCGCGGGGATGTGGATGCCTCGGTGTACAGGTGCGGCCCCTATCTTCGGCGGGTCATGGGGCAGGTCTGCGGCCGGTTGTTGATGGTGTGCATGTCGCTGGGGGCCACCTTGTACGGGGCGGCGCAACAGAACAACGTTCCACTACAGCGCGACTTCTACACCGGTGTGGAGCGCAATGCCGCCGCCGTGGGGGAGCGGATCCACACCGGCCTGAAACCGGTGCTGCAGAACCGGGTGGATGTGACCAACGCCCTGGGGCACGTGGTGGACAGTGCCAAGTACTACTACTGGATCACCCAGCGCATCTTCAAGGATCACCTGTTGGAGATCAAAGGCGAGGACTTCCGGCTCACCGCCGATGTGCTGTTCCAGTTCGAGGTCGGTTACGAAAAAGGCGATCGCACCATCTACGCGGACACCAACCGCTTCTACAGCAATGTGCGGGGAGCTTGGTTCACTGGCGACATCGGTAAGAAGCTCTCCTTCCAGACCTTCGTCCAGGAACATCAATCCATCGCACCCCAGTACTTGTTCCTACAGACCAGCGCCGTCGGCACCATCTCCGGGCAGGGGCGTGTGAAGATCGACCGGCGGCGGATCCTGGACTACGGGTGGTCCGAGGGCAACATCTCCTATACGCCGATCCCTTGGTTCAACATCCAGTTCGGTCACGGCAAACACTTCGTGGGCCATGGTTACCGGTCGGTGCTCCTGAGCGACCATGCCGTGAACGCCCCCTACCTCAAATTCAGTGCGCTCAGCCCGGACCGCCGGCTCCAGTACAGCACTTGGCTGAGCAAGACCGAGAGCGGGGTGAACAACGGCGACCGGTTGCCCACGGGCCAGAGCGCCGAATCGCTCTTCCATTGGCGGAGGGCACGCTTCAACCATTTGAGCGTGGACCTGGGGCGGGTACAGGTGGGCCTGTTCGAGAGCACCATCTTCGAGGATATCGATAGCAGCGGGGTGAAGCCCTTCGATGCCCTGGAGTTGAACCCCGTGATCGGGATCAATACCCTCGCGCGGGGCTTCGATGGCCCGGAGAAGACCGTGGTGGGGTTGGACCTGCGCGTGAAGCTCACCGACAAAGGGTATGTCTATGGCCAGTTCGCGGCGGACGATCCCGGTGGCGAACGATACGCCCTGCAAGCGGGCATACGCTGGTTCGATGTGGTAAGGCCGGGCGTGAACCTACAGGTGGAGTACAACAGCGCCACCCCGTTCATGTACACGCATCGGTCCACCAGGTCGGCCTACGAGCATGCGGGCTTGCCGCTCGCCCATCCCATGGGGGCGTACTTCAACGAGTTCGTGGCCTTGGCCGAGGCCCTGGTGGGTAGGTACGGTGCGCAGGTGAAGGTGGTGACGGCCACCTACCATCGCGACCCATCGGCCCAGGAGACCTACGGCAGCGACCTGCGCCGGACCGATCGGGAAGTCCCCGGTCCGCTGGGGCCGGTGGTACAGGACCTGCTCCACCTCGATGTTTCGGCCAACTACCTCTTCAACCCCAAGACCAACATGCGCGGCTACCTCGGATTCCAACGACGCAGCCTGAGCCATGCAGCGGATACCCAGCAGAGCGGCATGTTCTACCTCGGCATCCGCACGTCCATCTTCAACCGCTATTACGACATTTGACGCCGCACCTGCGTGAAAGAACACGGCTACATCCTCCTGCTCGGCTGCATCACCGCCTTCTTCGTGGTGCTGTTCACCATGCCTTCGCTCATCAAGGTGGCGCGCATGAAACACCTGGTGGACGAGCCTTCCGAGGAGCGTAAGGTGCACCACCGCAGCGTACCTACCATCGGCGGCATCATCATCTTCGCGGCCGTCATCTTCAGCTATGCCTTGTGGTTTCCCAAGGCCTCCGTCCTGGGCGACGACCCCCGGGAACACATGATGATGTATTACGCCATGGGCGATGCGTACAAGGACTTCAAGTTCGTGATCGCGGCCATGGTGCTGCTGTTCTTCATCGGGGTGAAGGACGACATCATCGGGTTCAGTCCGGTGAAGAAGCTCGTGGGCCACATGGTGGTGGGGTACATCCTGGTGATGATGGCCGATATCCGCATCCGCGACATGCACGGCCTTTTCGGCATCTACGAACTACCCGGATACGTGAGCATCGCGCTGTCGTTCTTCGTGTACGTGGTTCTGGTGAACGCCTTCAACCTGATCGATGGGGTGGATGGTCTGGCGGGAGGCATCGGGCTGATCGCGGCCATCACCTATGGGGTTTGGCTGTACCTGGCCGG
>SSGN01000071.1 GCA_008016945.1 Flavobacteriales bacterium | reverse complement strand
GGTTCTTTCATGCCGTCTCAATAAATAGGCTCTAAGAGATCCGGAACAGGATCTACGCCGACCACCGGATCGGTGGTCGGCACGGACGAAGGGTGATCCATGTCCGGCGGAGGGTGGATGCCGGTTCGGACCGGCCGATGTATCAGGATGGAGCATCGCGATCAGCGGACGGCACCAATGGTTGGCCTGGCCGTGGCATGGATCAGGCCATTTGACCTTTCATCATCGGTCAGCGGTGCGCGGCCATTCCTGCACAGGCTGATACGGGAGGCCGTTGCAAGGCCGAAGGCGTGGACCGCAGGGAGCGGAGCTGCCGAGGGCCGGGTCTGTGGAACAGGTCTCTCCGTCAAGGCGTGCGGAAGAAGAGCGAAGGGCGGCTGGGATTGGCTGTCCCGATGGTGCTACCGCACCCGTTCCACCAAGCGGATCACCTCCACGGCCTCCTTCACATCATGCACGCGCAGGATGGCTGCGCCGTTGAGCAGGGCGATGGTGTTGAGCACCGAGGTCCCGTTGAGCGCCTCGGCCGGGGTGGTGCCCAGCACCTCGTTGATCATTCGTTTGCGTGACATGCCCACCAATACCGGTGCACCGAGCATGGTCAACCGGTCAAGCCCCTTCAACAGACCGAAGTTGTGGTCCACCGTCTTGCCGAAGCCGAAGCCGGGGTCGAGGATCACATCGGCGATGCCCGCGTCGTGCGCGGCATGCAGGCGCTCGCTCAGGAAGCGGACCACCGTGGCGACCACATCGGAATAGGTAGGAGCATGTTGCATGGTGGCCGGTGTGCCCTGCATGTGCATGGCGATATAGGGCACACCGAGCCTGGCCACGACGGGAAGCATGTCAGGGTCCAACATCCCCGCACTGATATCATTCACCATGCTGGCACCGTGCTCCACGGCGGCCTTGGCCACGGTGGAGCGCCACGTATCCACACTGATCAGGGCTTCGGGGAAACGGCGGTGCACGGCATCCACCACGGGGAGCAGGCGTTGGCGTTCTTCTTGCTCGGTACTCGCTATACTCCCCGGGCGGCTGCTCACCGCACCGATGTCCAGGATCGCAGCTCCATCGCTGAGCATACGTTCTGCCAGGGCCAACGCTCCTTCCACATTCACCCTGCTGCCCCCATGGAAGGAGTCAGGCGTGGCGTTGAGCACGCCCATCACCGCAGGAAGGGTGGGCGCGTAGAGCTTGTTCTTGATCCGCCAGGAGGGTCGCACGGCGCGAAGTTGCACACGCGGATCGGAACCGTTCCCGCGCTCTACCTTCGCCCACCGATGGAACGCACCCTTGCCCAGTACGATTCGGTGGTGAACGAATGCCTGGAGCTCTTCAGCAGAAAGGCGCACGATTATGGTACGGCGTGGCGCATCCTGCGGGTACCGAGCCTCACGGATCAGATCATGATCAAGGCGCAACGGATACGCACCCTACAGGAAGTGGGCCAGAGTAAAGTGGGCGAGGGGGTACGTCCGGAACTGATCGGGATCATCAATTATGCCGCCATGGCACTCGTGCAGATGGACCTCGGTGTGGTGGATGCACCGGACATCGATGGCGCACGGGCCACCCAGGAGGTGCGCCGCCGGATCGAGCAGGCCCGCGACCTCATGCAGCGAAAGAACCACGACTATGGTGAGGCCTGGCGCAACATGCGGGTGAGTTCCTTGGTCGACATGATCCTCGTGAAACTGCTGCGGATCAAGCAGATCGAGGATAACCAGGGAAGCACCATCGTGAGCGAAGGCATCGATGCCGGGTTCCTGGATATCGTGAACTACGCCGTGTTCGCGATGATCCAGCTCGACGCACAAGAGGTCGCCCCATAGTGTGCCGCTTCGCCTTCAACTTCGGGCGGTTGATAACTGCGGTCCCATTCGGGGCATCCACCCTTGATCCTCCGCGGTGCTCCAGGTAGTTTCGCAACCCCTGCGAACGTCGACTTACCACGACGCCCATGCGAACGCTCATCACCTTCCTCCTCGCCACCGTGGCGCTCTCTTCCGTCGCGGCCGAACTTCGCCTTCGTGGCGAAGTCACCGATCACATCTCTCGTCAGCCGCTCGGCGCTGTACTCGTTCGTGTCTATCGCGACGGGATGAAGGAGCAGGTCTTCAACACCGGTTCCGCCGGAACGTACAGCATCAACCTACGCCGTGGAGGGGAGTACGTCATCCGCTTCAGCCTGCCTGGGCATGTGACCAAGTGTTACGCCGTGGACACGCGCGGTGCGGCCTGGGAAGGCGATGACCGGTC
This sequence comes from Flavobacteriales bacterium, assembly GCA_008016945.1. The sequence goes on along the minus strand of SSGN01000071.1, from coordinate 17,964 downwards.
GGTCTCCGTGGATGTGGAGATGACCCTGTTCGAGCAGGTACCCGGGTTGGACCTCGCATTCTTCGATATGCCCATGGGGCTGGCCCGGTTCTGCCCGATGACCGGCCTGTTGAAGTGGGATCAGGATTACGAAGCGCGTATCCGCCCGGAGGTGGAGCGGTTGATGGCGCAGGTAAGGGCCCATCGGGATACCGTGACCGGTACCGCCGTGCTGGACCCACACTGATGCCATTCACAAAGGCTTGTTAAGGGGTGTTCCGCTTGGTCCACCCCCGGTTACTTTCGCACTCGGTCGTACCAGCGGCCTTTCCATAGCATGCGCATCCTTCTCCTATTCTCCCGCTTGTTCGTCGGATCGTTGTTCATCGTCAGTGGTCTCATCAAGGCCAACGACCCCTTGGGCTTCGCCTACAAGCTGGAGGAGTATTTCGCGGAAAGCGCACTTAACCTGCCGTTCCTGGAGCCTTTCGCACTGGTGCTGGGTGCCTTGGCGTGCATCGCCGAGATCGTGCTGGGCTTCGCGGTACTGGTCGGCGGCCGCATGAAGCTGGCCACCTGGGCACTGCTGCTCCTCACCGTGTTCTTCGGATGGCTCACCATGTACACCGCCACCTGCGATCCGAACGGTGTGTATACCGTGATGGTGAATGGCCAACCGGTGGAGCGCAGCGTTACGTGCGTGACCGATTGTGGCTGCTTCGGCGATGCCATGAAAGGCTCCATCGGCCGTAGCCTCACCCCCTGGGAGAGCTTCAGCAAGGATATGGTGCTCCTGGTGTTCATCATCCCGCTCTTCATCTTCCGCAACCGCATCACCTGGAACACCACTGCCGAAGACAAGGTGATCCTGCCCATCGGTCTGCTTATGGTGGCGGTATGGAGTTGGATCTTCACCTGGTACGGACCGGTATGGTTCACCATCGTGGGCTTCGCGGGTTACCTGGCGATCAAGCGGATGGCCCAAGCACCGAAGGCCGAGTGGTTGGTGGCCGGATGGATCACCCTCATCGCCATCGTGTTCACCTGGTACAACTATGCGCACCTGCCCATGCGCGATTACAGGCCCTATGCCGAGGGCAAGAGCATCAGCGAGCAGATGAAGAACGCCAAGCCGCCGGTGAACCGGACCTTTGTGAGCTATCGCAACAAGACCACCGGCGAGGTGAAGGAGTATGACACCACCAAGCCTTATCCGTGGGACGATGAGAACTTCGAGAACGTACCCAACAGCACACGGGTGGAGGTGATCGATCCCGGGGTGCCTTCACAGGTCCAGGACTTCAGATTTTCCGATGTGGACGGGAACGATATCACCATGGGGGTACTGGAGGAGACCGCACCGGTACTGCTGGTGATGGTGTACAACGTGGAGAAGGCCGAGCGCGACTGCATGCCCGCGATCAAGACCTTGGCCGACGAAGGGTACAAGAACGGATGGTACGTGTACGGGGTCACGGCCAGCGACTTCGGCAAGGCCGACGAACTGCGCCACGAACACCAACTGCCGTTCGATTTCGTGCAGTGCGACGAGAAGACCATCAAGACGGCCATCCGCAGCAACCCCGGCATCGTCCTCCTTCAACAGGGCACCGTACGCGGCCTGTGGCATTGCAATGACACACCCACCTTTGAACAAGCCGCAGCGCGGGTGAAGTGACCGCTTACCTTCACCGCATGGAAACGGGTCGAACGCTTCTGGCGGTGCTCTGCGCTTGGTTGTGCGTGCCGGCCGTGGCCCAGGTGGGCGATGGCATCGGCAAGGACCGGATGATGCTCTTCGGGGTGGTCACCGAGGAGAAGGATGGTACCGACCTGGGGAACGTCACCGTCTTGGTGGTCACCGATTCCATCGCGCGCGACTCGACCTTCACCGATGCACTGGGCAGGTATCAGGTGTTCGTACCCTTGCAAGGGGTCCATCGGCTGGTGTATGCGTTGGAAGGCCACCACCGGAAAGTGGTGCAGGTGGATACCAACGGTGAGATGGATGAGGCCGCTCGTAAGCAAGAGTGGAACCTGCGGATCGACATCGGCCTGGAGAAAGCCGAGGTGGCCCTGTCCGACGACCTGTTGAACACCCCGATCGGCATCGCGACCTGGCAGGCCCAGATGCGCGAGTTCACGTGGGATAGGCCCTATACCGAACGATACCGGGCCCGGTACAAACAGGCGGTGAAGGCCGCCGGGCGGAAGTGACCCGACCCGGGATCTCGATCGGCTGTTGATATCCTGCTGGACAACGGTGGGGAAGGCCGCGCCGGGGGGCCATCTTTGCGATCATGCGAACGATCGTAGCCGGCAATTGGAAGATGCACAAGGACCGCGATGGTGCGGCAGCCTTGATCGAAGAAGTGAAGCGAACCCCCATCCCCGCGGGCGTGGAGGTGATCGTGGCCCCACCGTTCCCCTTCCTGGCCCAAGCCGTGGAACGCACCGTGGGCACGGGCATCGTGGTGGCCGCACAGAACTGCCACCAGCAGCAGCAGGGGGCGTTCACCGGCGAGGTGAGCGCGGCCATGCTCAAGAGCATCGGGGTACGCGCCTGTATCGTAGGGCATAGCGAACGCCGGCAGTACTACAACGAAACGGATACCGTCCTGGCCCAGAAGATCGTCGCCTTGCTCGAGCACGACATCACCCCGATCCACTGTTGTGGCGAACTCAAGGAGGAACGCGAGGCTGGTCGGCACTTCGAGGTGGTGTCTCGGCAGCTCGATACCGCGCTCAGCGGCCTGGGCAACGAACGGCTCTGCCGGATCGTGATCGCCTACGAACCGGTCTGGGCCATTGGCACGGGGCTCACCGCCACCGCCGCGCAAGCCCAGGAGATGCATGCCCATATCCGAACCCTGTTGGCCGCCTACGGCACCGAGGTGGCGCAGTCGGTCCCCATCCTCTACGGCGGATCGTGCAAGCCCGAGAACGCCGCCGAACTCTTCGCCAACCCCGATGTGAACGGTGGCCTCATCGGCGGTGCCGCCTTGGACGCCGCAGCGTTCGGCGAGCTCGTACGCATCGCCGGCATCGCCCATCACGCAGGCTGAACACAACGACCAACCCAACGTGCCCTACACCCGCCTTTCCTTCCTCATCGCACCGGTGGATCCGTGGCGCGATATCCTCATGGTGGAGCTCACCGAGGCCGGCTACGACAGCTTCGAAGAGACCACCGGTGGCCTGGATGCCTATATCGAGGACGAACGGTTCGATGTGAACGCCCTACAGTCCTTCCTTACCCTGCGCGATCCGCACGTGACGGTGTCATGGGCGGTGTCCAAACTGGAACAACGCAATTGGAACGCCGAGTGGGAGAGTAGCTTCCAACCCGTGGAGGTGGGGCGCGAGGTACGGATCCGGGCCGAGCACCATCCCGTGGCCGAGGGGTTCCTCCACGAGATCGTCATTCACCCGCGCATGGCCTTCGGCACGGGGCACCATGCCACCACCCGCATGATGGTGCGGGCCATGTTGGGCCTGCAGCACACCGGAGGCGCCTTCGCTGAAGGACTGGGCGGCAAGGTCGTGTGCGACCTGGGCTGCGGCACCGCGGTGCTCGCCATCCTGGCCGAACGCATGGGAGCCGCAGTGGTCAGTGCCATCGATATCGACGAGCAAGCCGTGATCAATGCCCGGGAGAACGTCGAGCGCAACGGTTGTACCCGCATCACTGTGGAAAAGGGGGTGGCAGTGGACCTGCAAGGCCATGGCTACGACCTTATTTTGGCGAACATCGAACGCAATACCTTGATCGAGGCCATGGCCTGGATGGCCGATGCCTTGCGCCCCGGAGCAGCGTTGTTCCTCAGCGGCTTCATCACGGCGGATAGGCCATTGCTCGAGGCCGCGGCCCGGGAACAGGGCCTGGTACCCGTGGAATTCCTCGAAGAAGGGGAATGGTCGTTGCTCGGGTGTCGTAAAAGTCCAGCACGATGAACATGGCTCGTATGCTCTCCCGCACGCTCGCCTTGGCAGCGGTCCTCCTGGGCCTAAAGGCCAACGCCCAGACCAAGGCCTTCTCCACCGACCCCGCCGTGTTCCTTCAGGAGATCACGGCCTTCATCGTGGAAGCCGACAAGAAGGAGGGTAAGCCCTTCATGGAGCAGGTCTTCGCACCGGTGTGGAATGGATCGTACTACAGCGCCGCCCAACGCACCCGCGTGGTGGAGGTGGCCAACTACATGGTGAAGAAGCGCTTCGAAGCTTTCCCGCATTTCCGGGACTACCTCGGGGCCATCGCCGCATTCCCCAACGGCGGACGTAACCCCTCCGAGTTCGATGCCTGGATGCAGGGCATGGACAAATTGGTGCAGAGTGGGCGTAAACAGAACGTAGTGGCCTTCATCGCCACCTGTGCGAACCTGTTCAAGGATAACACCATGTTCGCCAGTGCCAGCACCCGGTGGCGCAGCCGAACCTCCAAGTTCACCTTCGAGTTCGATTCCATCCCCCGGATCGTCTTTCCCAAGTCGGATCTGGTATGTGCGGCCAAAGGCGATAGCGCGGTGATCCTGGGCACCAGCGGAACGTACCTGCCTACACTCGAGACCTGGCATGGCACCGGTGGCAAGGTCACTTGGGAAAGGGCCGGCCTCAAGCCCACGGCCACCTTTGCCGAGTGGGGGCACAAGTACGAGATCCGGATGAAGAGCGCCACCTTCGAGGTGGACTCAGTACAGTTCAACGACCCGTATTTCGAGCGCACCCTGCTGGGAAAGGTCACCGATAAGGTGCTCGCCAACGTGGAAGAGAAGACCGCCAGCTACCCGCGGTTCGAGAGCTACGACCGGCGCATGAAGATCCGCGACATCGCCGATGGCATCGACTTCGAAGGGGGCTTCACCATGCAGGGCGCCCGGTTGCAAGGCTATGGCACCAAGGAGGAACCGGCGTTCATGACCTTCTACCGCGACAAGCGCCCGTTCATCATCACACGCGGGCTGTCCTTCAGCATCGAACCCGAGCGCATCACCAGCGACGATGTGGCGTTACAACTGCTTCTGGAGCAGGATTCCATTCACCACCCGAGCGTGAGCATGCGGTTCTTGAAAGGCAAGAAACAGCTAACGCTGATCAAGAAGGACGAAGGATTGGGCAAGGCGCCGTTCTACGATACGTACCACAAGCTCGACATGTACTTCGAGACGATCACCTGGAAACAAGGTGATCCGCTGCTCCAACTGGGCAACCTCCAGGGAAGCACCCAGACCAAGGCGAGCTTCGAGAGCTTCGATTATTTCAAGGAGAAGCGCTACATGGCCATGTTGGGCATCGATGAGGTGCACCCGCTGGTGCGGATCAACGACTTCAGCAAACAGAACGAAGGCCGGTTCTATGCCCAGGAGTTCGCCGTGTATAGCAAGATGCAGAAACAGGCCGTGTTACCGCTGCTGATCGACATGGCCAATAAGGGGTACCTCGCGTTCGACCCCGAGACCGAATGGGTGGAGGTGATGCCGCGCTTGCGCCAGCACATCCTGAACAGCGCGGGCAAGCAGGATTACGATGTGCTGCAGTTCAACAGCAACAGCGACAGCCTCAACGCCACGGTGAACCTGCTCAACTACGACCTCGCGATCATGGGCGTGGCACGCGTCGTGGTGAGCGACTCCCAGGACGTGAAGATCTACCCCAGCGGCAAGCAGGTCACCGTGAAGAAAGGGCGCGACTTCACCTTCGGCGGAAGCGTACAAGCAGGCAAACTCCAGTATTACGGCAAGGAGTACTACTTCCACTACGACCCCTTCGTGATCGACCTGCTCAACGTGGACAGCGTGAGCTTCATGGCCGATAGCTTCGAGAAGAACGACCAAGGGCAGAACACCCTGGTGCGCGTGAAGAACGTTCTCGAACAGGTGACCGGAACACTGGAGATCGACGAACCGAGCAATAAGAACGGCCTGCAACAGGTGAAGGGCCCCGATGGACGGATGACGGGGCGCTATCCGCAATTCCCGAAGTTCAACAGCACCAAAGAGAGCTACGTGTTCTACGACAAGCGCTCTACCCAGCGCGGAGTGTACAAGCGCGACAAGTTCTATTACCGCAGCGATCCCTTCCAGCTCGACAGCTTGGACAACTTCACCAACGCAGGCCTCAACTTCACCGGCACCCTGGTGAGCGGTGGCATCTTCCCCGACATCAAGGAACCCCTGGGCCTGCAACCGGACTACGCCCTGGGCTTCGTACGCAGCACCGGCGATGGCGGCATGCCACTCTACGGCAAGAAGGCGAAGTTCACCGCCGAGATCGCCCTCAACAGCCGCGGGCTCCAGGGGAAGGGGGAACTCGAATACCTCACCACCACCTTGCGCTCCAAGGCGCTCGTTTTCTGCCCGGACAGCACCCTCGGCCGGGCCGATACCCTGTACAACAAGTCAAGTACCGCACCCAGCAAGGTGCCCGATGTACGCGGAGCCGATCTGTTCGTTCGTCTTGAACCGGCCAACGATGTGCTCCGCACCGAGAAGCTGAAGAAGCCCATGGTGATGTTCGGCGACCAGGCCTACCTCCATGGCCTCACCGACCTGAGACCATCGGGCATGACCGGCTCCGGCCTTGTGGACTTCAAGAACGCCACCCTGGCGTCGAGACTGTTCCAGTTCACCACCATGCAAGTGCATGCGGACACTTCGGACTTCCGCCTCACCGAAGGCGACACGGCCAGCATCGCCTTCAAGACCGACAACGTCAACGCCACGGTGAAACTCGACGAGCGTGTGGGTGAGTTCGTGAGCAACGGCAACGAGACCAAGGTGGAGTTCCCGGTCAACCAGTACTTCTGCTACATGGACCGCTTCAAATGGTTCATGGATCAGGGCGACATCGAACTGGAGAGCGACCGCACCGCGGCCGTTGGCAACGAAGACCTCCAGCTTTCCGGCTCCAACTTCATCAGCATGAGGCCCGATCAGGATTCGCTCAGCTTCATGGCCCCCAAGGCCCGCTACGACCTGAAGAAGCACCTCATCACCGCCAACGAAGTGCAGTACATCCAGGTGGCCGATGCACTGGTGACCCCCGACAGCATGCGCGTACGTATCCGCAAGAACGCCGTGATGGACCCCCTGACCAATGCGGTGATCACCGCCAACTATGTCACCAAGCACCACCGCATCTACAACGCCGTGGTGGACATCAAGGCCAAACGGAAATACACCGCCACCGGCGACATCGACTATGTGGACGAGGATCAGAAACGATTCAAGATCGCCCTCACCGAGATCAAGGTCGACACCGGTTTGCAGACCGTGGCGCGCGGTCGCATCGGACAGGAGCAGGATTTCCGACTGAGCCCGGCCTTCGACTTCTTCGGCGATGTGTCCTTGACCGCCAGCATCAAGGAACTCACCTTCAGCGGCAGCACCCGGATCCAGCACGGTTGTGAAGGGTTGGCCAGGAACTGGATGAAGTTCAGCGGCCCCATCGATCCGCTCGAGGTCTTCATCCCCGTGGCCGATACCCTTTACGACGACCAAGGTGCCCTGATCGGCGCCGGGGTGCACCTCACCAACGAGGACCCCTTCAGCGTGTACGGAACCTTCCTCAGCCGGGTGGCCGACCCCAAGGATCGGCATATCATCAGCGCCAAGGGCCTGTTGTTCTTCGACAAGGCGCGCAAGGAGTACATGATCTCCAACAAGGATAAGATCCGCAAGCGCGACCTGCCCGGCGACCTCGTGAGCCTGGCCGTGGAGAACTGCGTGATCATGGGCGATGGCCGGATACACCATGGGGTGGACCTGGGCCGGGTGAACCTTACCAATGTCGGCGGTGTACGGTACGAGGCCGAAGGGCGCAAGCTCACCACCGAGGAGGTCATGATCCACGACTTCTTCTTCCTGGACAATGCCTTGGAACGCATGGCCACCGAGATGGTCGCCTACCCCGACCTCAAGCCCGTGGATGTCACCAAGACCTATTACGAACGCATGCTGCGCGAGGTGCTCGGCCTGGAGCGATCCGACAAGCTCATCAGCGAACTCAGCATCAAGGGCGAGATCAAGAAGTTGCCGGACGAGCTGGTGAAACCGTTGGTGCTCGCCGATGTGAAGATGGCCTGGGATGGTCCGGAGCAGAGTTGGGTGAGCACGGGGCCCATCGGTATCGCCAGCATCCTCAAGAAGCCGGTGTACCGCTATGTCAAAGGCAAGGTCCATCTCGAACGCAAGCGCAGTGGCGACATCCTGTCGGTGTACCTCGCCATGGACGATCAGTCCTACTACTTCTTCCAGTACACGCGCAACATCATGTACGCCTACAGCAGCGATGCCACGTTCAACACCATGTTGAGCGAATTGAAGGAGGATAAACGTCAGTTGGATGGAGGAAAGGACCAGCCCCCATACCAGTTCATCCTCACGAACAAGAAGAAGGTCGACGATTTCCGCGAACGATTCGGACTTTGAACCATGGAATTCCCTTGGGTGTACGGCATAGCAGCGATGGTGATCGCTTACCTGATCGGTAGCATCCCCACCAGTGTCTGGTGGGGCAGGGCCTTCTACGGCGTGGATGTGCGGCAACATGGCAGCCACAACGCCGGCGCCACCAACACGTTCCGCGTGCTGGGGCCGAAGGCGGGCATCCCCGTGTTGCTCGTGGATATCCTCAAAGGGTTCGTCCCGGTCCGGCTTTTGCCCAACCTCACACACCTGGAGCCCGATACGGCACCTTGGATGTGGTTCCGCGTGGCCTTGGTGGGTGCCGCCGTGATCGGTCACCTCTATCCGGTGTTCGCCCGGTTCAAAGGGGGCAAGGGCGTGGCCACATCATTGGGTGGGGTGCTCGCGGTACACCCCGGTGCGGCGGCCATCTGCGTAGTGGTCTTCGCGGTGGTGTTCTACCTGTGGCGCTACGTCTCCCTGGGTTCACTTTGCGCGGCCCTGGCCTTCCCGCTGGCCGTGATCCTCATCTACAAGGAGTTCAGTGCCGTGAAGATCGGCTTCGCCTTGGTCCTCTGCTTGCTTGTGTTCTACACCCATCGGGAGAACATCGGGCGGTTGATCCGTGGCGAGGAGAATCGGATGACGTTGGCGGGAAGAAGAACCCCATCGAATGAAACACCAGGCCAGGACCGTCCGTAAAAGCGCCCACTCTTTGCGATGACCCGCACAACGGGCATAGTGATCTTCGTGTTGCTCTCCCTGGTGGCTTCGGCACAGGGTGATCAGCAGGTCCGTTCCAAGGCCGATGCACTTTTCAATGAGAAGAGCTACGCCGAGGCCCTGCCGCTGTACAGCCAACTGGTGAGCCTGGCGCCCACGGACAGGGTGCTCAACTACAAGTTCGGTACCTGTCTGCTTTTCGGCGGTACCGACAAGGACAAGGCCATCGGCCACCTCAAGTTCGCCACGCAGGATCCGTCCATTCCGCCCGATGCGTGGTACTGGTTGGGCCGTGCATACCACCTCAACTACCAGTTCAAGGACGCCCTCACCGCCTACCAGCGCTACCAGGGCACCGGCAACAAGAAGGAGTTGGAGGGATTCCCCATCGCCTCGTTGGACATGCAGTGCCGCAATGGCATGCAGCTCCTGAACAACCTCAAGGAGATCAGCGTGCACAGCAGGGTCGAAGCCGACGGTGCGGAGTTCTTCCGCTTCTATGAGCTGGGTGATATCGGTGGCCGCATCGTAGTGCTGCCAGATGAATTGAAGTCCGCGCTGGACAAGAAGAGCAAACGACGCGCCCTGGTCTACCTGCCACAGCAGGGAGGCGCCATTTACTACGCCAGCTACGGCAAGGACGGAAAGACCGGCCTGGACATCTACCGCACCGAGTTGCTCACCAGCGGCGCCTTCGCCGCACCGGTCAAGCTTGCCGGATACGTGAACACCGACCAGGACGAGGATTATGCCTTCATGCACCCCGATGGCCGCAGCTTCTACTTCAGCAGCAAGGGCCACAACAGCATGGGCGGCTACGATGTGTTCCGTGCGGTGTACGACAAGACCTCAGAGACCTTCGGACCGGCCGAGAACCTCGATTTCGCGGTGAACACACCCGACGATGATGTGTTCTACATGACCGATGCGGAGAACAAGCAGGCCTGTTTCGCCAGTGGTCGAAGCAGCCCGCAGGGTAAGCTGCATGTGTACCGCGTTTCCACCGCACAGGTGCCTGTGGTGGTCACCGTGATGAAGGGGACCTACGCCAACGCCTCGGACGGGGAGGACCGCAAGGCGCACATCGTGGTGGAGGATGCGGTGACCCGTGAGCGCGTGGCCGATGTAAGGACCGATATCAACGGCACATACGTGCTTGCCCTGCCACGTGGCGGGCGTTTCCGCTACCTGGTGGAATGCGGAGCCGCGGGCCGTACCTATTCCGCCGAGGTGGATGTCCCACGCGCGAGTTCCCCGCGTGCGTATCGGCAGGAGGTTGAACTGGTCCGGCGCGATGGTGTCGAGGAGGTCGTGGTGCGCAACTACTTCGATTCGCCGGTGGAAGAGGATATGATCGGCCTCATGCTGGAGGAGATCAAGCGTCGTGCCCGACTGGATGTCACCGGGGAACGCCCGGCCATCGCGCAACAGCCACCCGTGGCGGAACCGGAGGGCGATGTGCTCACCCAAGCGGGTTTCGCTGGCGATGTGACCGAGGCCAAAGCGGTGCAGATGGCCAAGGATGATGCGAAGGAGCTGCAGGAGCTGGCCAAGGGCCTGGCCGAACAGTCGGCTACAGCCTACGCCTTGGCCAGCGATGCATCGAAAGCGGTGGAGGAGGCGGCGCGCATGGCGGAGGCCACCGCTAGCAAGGCCACCACGGAGACCAATGAGGAGGAACGTAACGCATTGATGCGTCAGGCGGCACAACAACGCCAGGTCTCGCGCTCCACCCACCTGCGCGCACGTGCCGCCTTTGGCGCGGGGCAGCAGATGGAGGCGGAGCGCATCGCCATACAGCAACAGGCGGTCAACGCCAACAAGTTGGCCACGGAGCTGTCCCAAGCGGTCACGGCCAAGGACCAGGTGGCCACCCTCCAGCACCTGCGCACACTGAAACAACGGCTCGACACCAAGTCTGGACCCGAAGGTCAGCTCACCCTCGCGGAACGCACGCGTCGCAACCTTGCCGAACAGGAGAAGGAGGCCGCCCGCCGCATGAGCATGGCCACGGCCAAACGCACCGAGGAGACCGAGCTGGCCGACCGCATCGAACGGGCGAAACGTGAACTACAGACCGCGAAGAACAAGACACGTAAGGAGGAACTGGGGCGCTCCATCGCGGAACAGGAGCAGCAGTTGGTTTTCCTGCACACCGAAGCGGAAGAAGCGTTGGACAAGGCCCGCGAACATGAACGGACCACGGCGGTGGCGCGTGGTCAACGCTCCCTCATCAACCACCTTACCGCACGCACGGAACCCACGCCCCCTTCCTCCGCTCGCGTGGATACCGCAGCCCTCGCGCAACGTATCGCGAGCAATGGGGTACGCATCGATGCTATTCCGGTGGATGCCCGATACGATGGCAATTTCGCAGAGCCGATCTCTGCGATGGAAGCCCGTTCCTTCGACTGGAGGATCAGTGGCGCCGATGCGATCCTCGCGGCCAGTGCAACGCCCACGCAGCGCATGTCGCAAGAAGGGGCCGGCGATGCCGTGCATGCCGATGGACGCACGACATCGCTGCCCGAACGCGCGGTGATCGGTGATGTACGGAATGCGGCTGTGCCCGATGTGCCGGCCAGCACCGATGCCGACCTGACCAACGCGGGCCGAAGTGTCGGTGAGGGCGCGGATCCAGCGCAGGCACGAACAACGGACAATACCGGCACGGAAGGGGGCGGGCAGCACGGTGTGACCAGTGACGCCCAACGCACGACCGACACCGCGCAAGGTCAACAGCCGACCATGGCCAACGCACCGGTCGCTGCACGCCAGGACACGGTCGATGGATCGACCGCCAAAGGTGCGATCAGCACCGGAGTCATCGATGGCCACCCGGCCGCAGGTGCGGAGCGGACCACCGATCAGGGTCAGCCACTCATCCCGTCAGGCCGATCCGAGACCGCGCAGCGACCGGTGAAGGAGGAAGTGGCCACCGGGCAGGAAGGGGAGGAAGCGGGTGCCATGGGTGAGCTACCAAAGCTTGGAAGCACGGCGGCGGAGGCTCCGGTAGAACAAGGAACGGGAACGGAACAGGTCGCGGATCGCACCAACGATGAGCTGGCTTCCTTACCGGATGATCGGTTCTTGCTCGAGAACGAGAAGGCCGAGATCCAACAGGCCATGGCTTCGGAGCGCAACGCGTCGCGCCGCGAGGACCTGAAAGCCAGGTTGGCGCAGTTGGAACAAAGGCTCCAAGAGGCCGACCAGGCCACGGAGGCCGTGGTCACCGAGAACGAGATGAGCATTGATGGCGTGGACATGCAGCGTACGCCCATCATCTTCTTCCCAACCACCAAGGATGCCGACATCGTTGCACTGCTCTATCCCGACTACACGCGTGACAAGGATCGGCTGAATGCACTTGCCGACCCCGTGGAACGTGCCGAGGGCCTGAGCGGGTTGGAGCTCATGCTCGCCGACAGCATTCGTGGTGAAATGGTGCGCCAGGCCGCCGTGCTGGAGCTGGCGCCACAACAGGGGGCGAGCGTACTGCCCAAGATCGAGCGCTTGCGGGCCATGCGCCAGGAGCGTATGGTGGAAGCCGAACGCATCATGCGCGAGGTGGGAACGCTTGCGGTGAAGGAGGATCCGGGACCGGATGGCCTGCCCCGTACCACGTCCGCACCGACATACGCCGAAGGGCAAGACCCCATTGCCGACCGCTTCATCCACATCCCGAGCGACCGCCAGGAGGTGTTCGCCAGCAAGGTGGTGCATCGTTCACCGAAGGTGGATGAGGCCGTGGCAGCGAAGGAAGCGTACCTGGAACGGATGCGCGTGATCGACCAACGGGTCGATTCGCTCGAAGCGGCCATGGTGGGACTGCCGCGAAAGGAGTATGATCGCAAGCGGCGGGAGGCCGACCGGTTGATCGACGAACGGATGATCATCCGCAGCGACCTCGGACAGCGCTCGGCCTTCCTCTCCAAGGAAGAGTGGCGAAGCGCCCAGGATAGCTTGAAGAAGGTGGAGCGCCAGGTGGTCGCCCTCGGCCTGGTACCGAATGAGAACCTGCTCCTCGTGTCCGAAGAGTTCCGTACCAGCGCCACCCAGCGTTTCAACGAAGCGGAAGTCCTGCGCAAGAAGGCCGACCGAACGGAGGATATCATCCTTCGCGACAGCCTCTTGCGCACGGCATACCACATGGAGCTCGAAGCCTTGAACGATATGGACAAGGCGATCACCGTGAAGACATACCTGATCGGCGATCGCTTCACGCGTGGCGAATCATTGGCATACGACGAAGTGGCCCGGCGGGTGCTGAGCATCACCACCGAGACGGCACCGACCTTGGCCTCGGACCGGAGCAGCGGTCGTACCACGGCCTCGGACCACCACTTGCAGCAGGAGCGACCGGCGGTGGATGTCGCCGGCAACAGCACGGGTTCGGAGAATACCGCGACGATGGCCCAGCGCACCGATGGGACGACAACGCAAGGCGCGGAAGGCACACCCACCGCAGTGGGTGGGTCCACGCAGCAGAACGCGGCACCGCCGGAAGCAGCGGTGTTGAATACGGCCACCGTCCCTGCTCCGTCCAACGCGGCCACGCCACAACAGGGGGCTGAGGCCGCCGAGCGCGCACGGGCCGAGGCCATCGCCCTCGCGGATCGCACCGAGGGCACCCTCCCGGGCGCGGCACGCGGATCCATGGACCGCTACGAATCCTACCTCACGAGCGAGACCGTCATGCTCAAGGTGGAGGCGCTCGACCCCACGCTCGATCGCGATCTGCTGTCCTTGCGCAAAGAGCAGGCGGCACGTGAAAGTGCAGCGCTCGAACAACGGTCGCTGGGGCTTGCGGACCGTGCCACGGCCATGGAGGACAGCGCCGCCACCGCGCGTAAGCGCGAGCGGGAACGGCTGGAACAGCTCGCGCTTCGGGCACGTCAGCAGGCCGACTCCTTGCATGAGCGATCGTTGGCCATGGCCGAACATGCTCGGACCTTTGAGCTGCAACAACGCGACGCCGAACAGGCCAAGACCCTGCGCGATCGGTTGGTGAAGTACTACTACCTCTCCAGCGAGGAGCAGGTGGTGGTGCTCGATGATGCGGACATGAGCCGGTACTTCCAGATGAAGGCCCGTGCACTGGAACAGCTCGATGCCGCTGCGGAGGCGGAGGCCTCGGCCCGTGCGAACCGTGAGCTGGGCGAAGTGCTCCGCAAGGAGGTGGAGGCCGTTCGCGGCGAACAGGCCGTCGGCCGCCTGACCGAAGCGGAAGGCGCCGCGAAGCGGGAAGTGCTGCTAGGGCGTGCCGAACTGTTGTCCGCGCGCGCCGATTCGTTGAGCAACATCGCAGCGCGCCTGCGCGGAGCGGCCAACATCAACGAAAGCCAGGCCGGGGTGCTGTTGCAAGGCATGCCGGCCGACCGTTCCACCGAATGGATGGCCATGGAGATGCGCACACGGCGTACCGAACCGCTGCTCGCACAGGTGGAGCCGCAGCTGGAGGGCGCACATCCAGCCGGTGGCACCGCCGGGACCGATGCTCGGCCAGCCGAAGCCCCCGCCACGACCGCGGCCCCCACGCGCAACATCGCACCTCCGTTCGGGACCGATCAACGTGGCGAACGCCCCGTAGTGGCCCGGCCGATCGCCGATATCCCCGATCCGGCCACCAGCACCCTGGTCATCCCCGAAGTGCTCGTGCATGACGTCTTCGAGATCCGTCCGACATCCGCCCCCACGCCCGTGGCCATCCCCATGGATGCACGCATGCCCGACGGCATCGTGTTCAAGGTGCAGATCGGTGCGTTCCGTTCGCCCATTCGCGAGCAGGTCTTCAGCGACATGACTCCGGTGATGGGTGAGCATACCCAGACCGGCTTCATCCGCTACACGGCGGGGTTGTTCACCGGCTTCCAGCAGGCCGCTGCCGCCAAGGACAAGGTCAGGGACCGCGGCTACCGCGATGCCTTCGTGGTGGCCTATCGCGATGGTGTCCGCATCCCCTTGGGCGAAGCCATGCGCCTGGCGCGTGCCGCAGAGAACGCCGCCGCCACGGAAGCATCGGCCTTGGCCGGTACACCGTCGCCGTCCGGCACGGCCAATGCCACGCCAGCTGCGCAGGGTGTGGCGGTGGATGCCGCTCCACGGACCACCGATGCCGCACCTGCCGTGGTGCGCGAGCCCGGCAACACCGTGCTGGATCCCGTGCGCACCACCACGCAGCCGCAGACCCCTGCCGCCGTGCTGATCCAGGCACCGGTGTCCGTATCACCGGCCATGGCACAGGAGCAGGCCGACATCACCGAACAGGTCCTGGCGAAGTATCCGGCCTCGGCCCAGGAGATCGTCGCCAACTTCACACCACCGGCCAACGCCACCGCCTACTATGCCGTGCCGGGCGCCGCACCGGCCATCCAGGTGGAGACCATCAAGGGCCTGTTCTTCACCGTTCAGGTCGGCGTGTATAGCAAGCCGGTGGCGCTGGACAAGCTCTTCAACCTCAACGAGCTCAACAGCGAGCGTACCGAAACCGGAAAGATCCGCTACACCACCGGACGGTATGCCGATACCGAACAGGCCCGCGTACGCAAGGAACGGTCCGTATCCCAAGGGGTGAAGGATGCCTTCGTAACGGCCTACCTCAACGGCAGGCGCATTCCGGTGCAGGAGGCCGCGGTATTGCTCCAGCGGTTCGGCCCCGAGATCCTGGCCAAGCCCTGAGCCGACCGTCCCGTGCCCGGTGCCGGGTGACCATTCGGTCGTATTTTCGTCCCATGGCTATGCGTGCATCCTACACCCCGGAGGAACTACTGCTCGAAGAGGTCCTGCTCGAAACCGGACCGATCCGCGAGATCGTGGTACACAACGACGATGTCAACACCTTCGACCATGTGATCCTCTCGCTGGTGGAGGTCTGCGATCACGAGCCCATTCAGGCGGAGCAGTGCGCGTGGATCGTGCACAACAATGGGAAGTGCAGTGTGAAGCGGGGCACGTACGACCAACTCGAGGCGCGATGCCATGCCCTTCAAGAGCGCGGTATCTCGGCTGTTATCCAGTGAGCCCATGAAGACCAAGGTGCTTATCCTGCTGGCCGGTTTCGTGGTGCTCGAAGCCTGCTCCAAGGTGCCCGTAACGGGACGTCGGCAGTTCAACGTGGTGGGGACCGGACAGATCGCCTCCATGGTGGAGAGCCAGTATCGGGAAACCCTCCAGCAGAGCACCATCCTGCCGGAGAGCGATCAACGCACCAAGCTGGTGCGCAGCTGTGGGCAACGCATCGCCACGGCCGTGGAGACCTTCTTGAAGGAGCATGGGATGAACGATCGCGTACAGGAGTTCCAGTGGGAATTCAATGTGGCCGACGATCCCACGGTGAACGCCTGGTGCATGCCCGGTGGCAAGGTGCTCTTCTATACCGGTATCCTGCCCATCACCAAGGACGAGACCGGCCTGGCGGTGGTGATGGGGCACGAGGTGGCCCACGCCGTGGCGCGCCATGGCAACGAGCGCATGAGCCAGGGCATCTTGGCCCAGGGTGCGGGCATGACCTTGGACATCCTCACCAGCGAGAACCCGGGGCTGGCCCGCGACCTGCTCATGCAGAGCGTGGGCATCGGCTCGCAACTGGGTATGCTCGCCTACAGCCGCTCGCACGAGACCGAAGCCGACAAGATGGGGCTGATCTTCATGGCCATGGCCGGGTACGACCCCCGCGAAGCACCCGCCTTTTGGGAGCGCATGAGCGCCAACGCCGGTGGCCAGGCGCCACCCGAACTGCTGAGCACGCACCCCAGCGACCAGCGGCGGATCACCGACCTCAACGCCTACATGCCCGAGGCGTTGAAGTACTACAAACCTTAACGGCCCCCGGGCGCGACGGTGTCCAGCGCGGCCGATCTGCTTTCCACCCTGCGCATGGTCGTGCGGGCGCTGTGGCGGTGGGCACGGCCACTGGTGCGGTGCGTGTCGAAAGGCGTGCTCACCTTCACGGTCGCCTTGTTGCTGTTGGCGTGTACCCGGATACCGTTCGATGTGCACCGTTGGCTGGGCCAGGCAGCGGGGGGGGGCGATGCACCGCCGGAGGTGATCGTGGTGCTGGGGGGCAGCGGCATGCCTTCCGGCCCGGAGCTGCTGCGCCTGCACCATGCCGCCGCCTTGGCGGGGCGGTATCCCGCAGCCACCGTGGTGGTGATCCATCCGGACAGTGGGAGCACCATGGGGCAGATGGTCGCCGAGTTGCGCCTGCGCCACGTTGAAGCCGATAGGATCAGGACCCTTCCGCATGGGGAGAACACCCGCGAACAGGCCTTGCTTTTCGCACGGGCCTATCCCGGGGCGCATACCGAAGTGGTCCTGGTGACCGCCCCGGAGAACATGTATCGGTCCGTATCGGCGTTCCGTAGGGTAGGGGTGGAACGCGCCCGTGGAGGTCCCGCTTGGGAACATGCCATGGACCATCATTTCGCCTACCAGCACGAGCGCATTGGAGGCCGCCCATGGGCCCCCGACGTGTCTGAGCGCACCGGGTTGCGCTACACCTTCTGGAACTACCTGAAGCTGGAGATCACCTGCCTGCGCGAGTTCGTCGCCATCGCCTACTACGGCCTCAACGATTGGATCTGACCGAAGAAGTTCCTGGGTAGCGTTCCAATTCTGGACCTGGCCCGCCGTCATGTGCTCCTTGCTCATGAACGCCGCCGGAACGAGGTTCTTCGAGGTATCCATGAGGGTGCCTCGAAGAACCTCGAACGGATGGCGCGCGCCGCTATCATTCGTCCAGACGAGGCGCTCCGAAGAGAGGATACTGGATCGAAGTATCCGACTGAGGAGCAACAAAGTATGGGCGAATGAGAGCAAGCGATGACCGCTGTGCTTCTTTCTCATGAACGCCGCCGGAACG
>SSGN01000239.1 GCA_008016945.1 Flavobacteriales bacterium | reverse complement strand
CTGCATCGTGCAGCTGTCCAACGAGATGATCGGCCTGGTGCTGGCGGTCAACCCGAACAAGCCGCTGCGCCCCACCGTGATCGTGCACGACCCCGAGGTGCCCAAGGAGGAAGCCATCATCCTCGACCTCGAGCAGGATCTGGAGCTGAACATCAGCAAGAGCCTGCGCCCCGGCCAGCTGCCTCGGGAAATCTACAACTACCTGAGCCCGCGCCAGCACGTGACCTACTACTTCGATCCGCAGCAGGGCAGCACGTCCTAGATGAGCAGCCCCAGCCCCGCCGCGATCGCCCAGGCGATCCTCGCCCACTACGAACAGGCCATGCTGGTGGTCGACCCGGCCACGCTGTGCGTGGTCGAGGCCAATCCGCCGGCCTGCCAGGCCCTGGGCTACAGCCGTGAGACGCTGCTGCAGCTGCCGATCACCGAGATCGAGTCGTCGATTCAGGACCTGTTCTTCTGGGACGAAGTGCGCGACGGCCAGATCAGCGACCTGACCGCCGTCGAAGGCGAATACCGGCGCCAGGACGGCTCGCTGTTCAGCGTGGAAAAAAGCCTGCGGCAGATGGCCGTGGGCGAGCACACCCTGCTGCTGCTGAGCTTCCGCGATGCCGCGCCGCAAAAGGCGGTGAACGAGGCGCTGGAACACTCCACCTCGCTGCTGGCCGCCACCCTCGAAGCCACCGCCGAGGGCATTCTGGTCACCCGCCTGGACGGCGGCATCAGCAACATGAACCGGCACTTCGCGCGCATGTGGCAGATTCCCGAGACGCTGCTGGTGGCGGGTGTCGATGCCGCGATCCTGACCTTCCTCGACAGCCAGCTGGAGCCCGGCCTGCAGGCCGTGGTCGAGCTGACCCAGCATGCCAGCGACGACCCCAGCCAGTTTGTCACCCTGCCCCTGCTGGACGGTCGCTACTTCGAGCGCCACCGCATTCCGCTGTACATCAATCGCCAGCTGCAGGGCCAGGTCTTCAGCTTCCGCGACGTGACCCAGCGCATCCGCAAGGAAGTCGAGCTGGAGCAGGCGATCCAGGCTGCCGAGGCCGCCAACCGGGCCAAGAGTGCCTTCCTCGCGGTGATGAGCCATGAGATCCGCACGCCGATGAACGGCATTCTCGGCATGCTCGACCTGACCCTGGACACCTCGCTGAACAGCGAACAGCAGCGTTACCTGGAGATGGCCAAGCTCTCGGCCGATGCGCTGCTGAACATCATCAACGACATCCTCGACTTCTCGAAGATCGAGGCCGGGAAACTGGAACTCGCGACCGAACCCTTCGACATCGCCGCCACCTGCTGGGAAGCCCTGCAGCTGCTGGCCGTGCGCGCAGAGGAAAAGGGCCTGGAGCTGATCCTCGACATCGCCCCGGACGTGCCAGCACGCCTGCTCGGCGACAGCGGCCGGCTACGGCAGATCGTGATCAACCTGGTCGGCAATGCCATCAAGTTCACCGAGCGTGGCAGCGTGCGCCTGTGCCTCACCCTGCAGGCCGACGGCAGCCTGCACGGCCAGGTGATCGACACCGGCATCGGCATTGCCGCCGAGGCTCAGGCCAGCATCTTCGAAGCCTTCAGCCAGGCCGACAGCTCCATCTCGCGCAAGTTCGGCGGCACCGGTCTGGGGCTGATGATTGCCAAGCAGTTGTCCGAACTCATGGGCGGCGAGATCGGATTCGATAGCAAGGAAGGAGTCGGCTCTTCGTTCTGGTTCACGATCGGCGCAAGCAAGAATGGCCTTGCGACAGAATGCGAGGCCGAGGTGGCCAAGTTTGCGGGCGTCCGTGTGATGGTGATCGACTCCAACGCAACCGCACGTGCCGTGATGGCACGGCGACTCGAACGCCGCGGGTTTGCGGTCGAGGCCGCGCCGTCGGGGCCGACGGCACTCGAGGCGTTGCGCGCGGCGCGAGGAGATGGGCGCAAGTTCGACTTGTGTTTTGTTTCGGCGCGCCTGGCGAACAGCTCCGGACTGCCGACCGTCGAATCCATACGGTCCGAGGGATTGATCGATCCGGCACACCTGATCGTCATGGTGCCGATTGCGACTCGCGTCGAGGCGAGCAGCTGGCATTCGGTTGCGGATCTGCAGTTCCTGTCCAAGCCGGTGTTGTCTGCCGAGCTCTGTGCCGTGATCGAATCCGCGCTTGCAGGTCGGCTGCATCAGGCCGCCGAGGATCAGGTTCCGGTCGCACGCGCCGGCAATGGCCTCGGTTTGTCCGTTCTGCTCGCCGAGGATCACCCAGTCAACGCGAGCATCGCCGGTGCAATCCTCGGTGACCTCGGCTGCGATCACGTGTGGGTCCAGAACGGGGCGCAGGCAGTTGAAGCATTGAGCACGCAGGAATTCGACGTGGTGTTGATGGACTGCCAGATGCCCGAAATGGATGGCTTTGCCGCGACGGCACAGATTCGACGTGCCGAGCAGGCGCGGGGCGCCCAGCGCCCGATCCCGATCATTGCGCTGACCGCCAACGCGATGCATGGGGACCGCGAGCGGTGCATCGAGGCGGGCATGAGTGATTATCTGGCCAAGCCGTTCACCAAGGCGCAGCTTCGAACGGCGCTCGAGCGGCAGTCCGGGCTCGTTTCGCGACTGGTCGAGCCGGCCGGGCTGGACACGTTGTTGGATGTACCCAGCGGCGTCGTGGTGTTCGATCCGGCAGTTCTGTCCGAAGTGCCGGGCGTTGACGGCAATGGCGGCGCGCTCGGTCGTCGCATTGTCGGCCTGTTCCGGGACGAGACGGAGAAGATGCTCGAGCGCCTTGGCACGGCACTCGAGTCGGGCGAGATTGCGGCAGTCTCTGCGATCGCGCACAAGATCAAGTCTTCGAGTGCAGCGGTTGGCGCGCTTCGCCTGTCCCAGATGGCGGGCTCGCTGGAGCGTGCCGCGCGCGAACAGCGTCCGATTGGTGACGGTCCGAGAGTGGCCAATGAATTGGCCTCCGCATACGCGGAGGCATCTGCAGCGCTCGACCGCTATCTCGATGGCTCGATTGCTGGAGCATCCGTATGAGGCATCGGGTCCGCAAACTCTTGATGTGGCCGGCGCTCGGTGGCGTTGCGCTGTCCGCCAATGCGCAGCCGGATGGGCTACCTGATCTGGAGGACTTGGCCGCGACCCCGGTTTACGCCGCGTCGCGCCACTACCTGCGCCAGGTGGATTCCCCGGCGTCGGTCACGATCATCACCGCCGACGACATCCGCAGCTTCGGCTATCGCACGCTCGGCGACCTCCTGCGCAGCGTACGCGGCGTCAATATCTACAACGATCGCAACTACGATTACCTGACGCTGCGCGGTTATTCACGCGCCGGCGACTACAATGCGGGCGTCTCGCTGCAGATCGACGGCATGCGCATCAACGATCCGATTTATGACGGGGGCTTGATCGGATCCGAGTTCCCGCTCGACGTCGAACTGATCGAGCGCGTTGAATATATCCGTGGCCCGGGCTCTGCAGAGTACGGCGGAAGTGCGCTCTTCGGCGTCATCAACATCGTGACCAAGTCGGGGGCGGGGGTAGGCGGATTCGTCGTGGGCGTCGATGGCGGGAGCGATGGCCGAATCGGTGGCAACGCAAGGTTCGGCAAACGATTCTCGAATGGTGCAAGTTTGCTGCTCTCCGCGTCCTATCTGGATGTCTCGGGAGAAGATCTCCGCTTCGCGCCCGACCGGTCATCCGGGTTTCAGGGCGGCAAGGCGCGCGATGCCGACTACAGCTATTCGCGCAGGGGTTTCGCGGATTTCGAGTACGGCAACCTGTCGGTCGTGGCGGGTTTCGGGACGCGGGTAAAGGGCGATCCGCCGCCTTACAACGCGCCTTACACGTTCGGTGAGACGACCAATTATGGCCGTGACTCGGAGGGGTTTCTCAATGTCCGTTATGTCCATGATCTGACGGAGTCGAACCGCCTGACGGCGCGGGCCTATTACGGCCATTACGATTACCTCGGGCACTGGCCGCTGGAATTCGAATCGGGTCGGCAGATGGAACACAACGCGGCCCGCGCCGACTGGTCCGGCGCGGAGCTTCGCCTCGAGACGCTGGTGGGCGCGGATCTGCGCGTGGTGTCCGGCGTGGAGTACCAGCGCGATTTTCGTCTGCTACAGCGCGACCTGACCAAGCCGGACCTGCAGGTCTACTACGACGAGGACGGCCGGGCTTCGCGTACCAGCGCGTACGCGCAGGCCGACTACGACCTGACCCGGCAACTGACGCTCACGGGCGGCCTCAGGCTCGACCGGACCTCGCCCGGCGATACCGAGGTCAATCCGCGGCTCGGCCTGATTTACAAGCCCGGCAGCGATACCGCATGGAAATTCCTTTACGGGCGCGGGGCGCGGAATGCCTCGCCGTACGAGCGACTCTGGAGCACGGATGGGTCGGCGCTGAAATCCGAAAAGGTCGAGAACGCTGAAGTCACGCTCGAGCATTACTTTGCGCCGCGTACGCGTGGTGTCGCGTCCTTGTTCGGCTATCACGTCCATCGCGTGGTGAGGCTGGTCGAGGACCCCGACTCGGGTTCTACCTACTATGCCAATACTCCGGAGGTCGTTGGCAGCGGGCTCGAATTCGAGATCGACCACATCGCCGATTCGGGAACGCACCTTCGCACCAGCGTTTCGTACAGCCGTGTGCGCAACGACGATGGCGGCGTTGTGACCAATTCGCCGCGCTGGCTGGTGAAGGCTAACCTTGCGCAACCCTTGCCCTGGTTCGGCCTGCGGGCGGGCGTCGAAGGGCAATGGACCTCGGCGCAGCAATCCTATCTGGGCCGGGTTGCGAGCATTGGGCTGGTGAATCTGACCGTGCTCCGTCCGATGCGGAACGACGGTTGGGAGGTCAGCGCTTCGATCTACAACCTGTTCGACCGTCGCTATGCGGACCCGCTGGCCAGCGATACCGGTGCGCTGACCAATGGCGTGATTCCCCAGGGTGGGCGCAGCTTCCGGGCACTGCTGAGCAGGCGGTTTTGACTGGCTGCCGTAGCGCGGCGAAGCGAAAGGCTTGCCGCGCGCCGCGCTAACCGAACCGGCTCGGCGGTCTGGCCGCCGTCCAGTTGATGCGCTGCTTGAGCAGCCGGTCGGTGCTTTCCACCTTGGCCCGGCTTTCCGCGACGATCACGTAGTAGCCCTGGCCGGCGGCGCGCACCAGCGCACTCATGCCGTCGCGTTCCTCGAACAGGTTGCGCCCGTTCGGCTGATGCCCGGGGATCAGCATCAGCGTGACCAGGCCTTCCTCGGTCTCGAACACGATATGCCAGCCCGTGCCTTCGGGAACCGGGCACAGCTTGATGTAGCGCACCGTGCCGATCGGCGCGCGCAGGTCGGCGCCGAAATCGGTCAGGATCGTGGCGAACCGTGCCGGGTCAGCATCCTTGAATGTCGTGAACGACTCCGGTTCGTGCTTCACGTGTTCGATCGCCGAGGCGGCGAAGTTGTACTGCGGTTCGACCGGCGTCCGGGCGAACCACGCGAGGCCAATGCCGGTGCTGAGCAGCACCGTCGCGGCCAGTGCCCAGAGCCGATAGGGCGAGCTCGGCCTGCGGCCGGTGGCACCGAGGATCACACGGTCGGCCAGCCCCTCCGGCAGCGGCACGGTCAGCGCGCGCACGATGCGCTTTTCGTTGGCGTCGATCCGGCGCGCGAACGCCTGACAGCCCGGGCAGTCGTGCTCATGGGCACGCGCCGCCTCGTTGAGCCGGTTCGGATCGGCCAGCTTGGCGCGCCGGAAGGCGAGGCAGTTCATTTCCGGCGAGGCAGCATCGGTGCGGTTGTCGGCGCTCATGATTTCCCCTTGCCGGCCTTTGCGCTGCCGCCGGACAAGGCGCCGCGCAGCGCCTGCCGTGCGCGGGTGAGCCGCGTCATCACGGCGCCTTCCGTGGTGTCCAGCATTTCGGCGATCTCCGCGCAGGAATAGCCGCCCAGGGCCTGCATTACAAACGGCTCGCGCAGCGTGAGCGGCAGTTCTTCCAGCAGGTTCTCGAGCTGGTAGAGCTCGACCGCGTCGTGGTCGGCGGCGATCTGCAGGTCCTCCAGTTCGGTATCGACGTACTCGAACTGCTTGCGCTCGTAATGCCGCGCATGCTCGCGCCGCAGGATGGTGATCAGCCAGGACTTCACCGCCTCGACGTCCTTCAGGCTTTCCCAGCTGTTCCAGGCGCGGGTGAAGGTTTCCTGCACCAGATCCTCGGCGCGAAAGCGGTCGCGGCACAGCCAGTAGGCGTAGCGATACAGGTCGGCGCTGTAGGCGCGGACAGTCTGCTCGAAACGGCGCTGGGCGAGGTTGAAGATCATGGCTACGGAATCAGACCGGCGTTCTGTCCAGGAGCTTACTTGCCGATACCGTGCCCGGCGAACACCGCGAAGCGCAGGAGCAGGGCCGCACAAAGCGCGCAGCCGGCGGAGAAGCCGAACGCGGCGACATGGCCGACCGACTGCCACAACCCGCCGAACACCAGCGAGGCTGGCAGCAGCATGGTGCCGGTCGTCAGGTTGAACCAGCCGTAGGCGGTTCCGAGCAGCGCACCCGGCGCGAGGTCGGCCACGAGGGCCTTTTCCGCGCCCTCGGTCGCGGCGAGGAACACGCCGTAGGCGGCGAACAGGGGCCACAGCGCCCAGCTCGGCCCGACCAGACCCAGGACGAGGTAGAAGTGCCCATAGACGGCCCATCCGGACAGGATCAGCCGCTGCCGGCCGAGCCGGTCCGACAGTGCGGAAAGCGGCGTCGACAACAGCATCGCCACCACCGACACCAGCGCCCACAGCACGGGTACCTGCGCTTCGGGTACGCCGAGTTCGCGTGCGCGCAGCAGCAGGAACATGTTGGAGGAATTGCCGAGCGTGAACAGCGCGAGGACCAGAAGGTAGCGCCGGAAGGGGGCCGGGAAGCCGGCCAGGCGCCAGTCGAAGCCGGGTTTCGAGGCGACCGGCGCAGGTGCGGCGTCGCGCACGGCGAGCGCCAGCGCGACTGCCAGCGCACCGGGAACGGCGGCCCACAGGAAGATGTCGCGCAAGGCCATGCCAGAGGCGAGCATCGCGGCCGCGGCAAGCGGGCCGATCACCGCGCCGGCATTGTCCATCGCGCGATGCAGGCCGAAGGCGAGGCCGCGTTGCGAAGGCTCGATCGAGCGGGCGAGCAGTGCGTCGCGCGGCGAACTGCGCAGTCCCTTGCCGATGCGATCGGCAAAGCGCAGCACCAGCACCAGCGGCCAGCCCGACGCGAACGCGAGCAGCGGCCGCGCGAGCGCGGCGAGCCCGTAGCCGCCGACGACCCACGGCTTCGCGCTGCGCGTGCGGTCGGTCAGCACGCCGGAGAACAGCTTGAGCAGGCTGGCGGTCATTTCGGCGATGCCCTCGATGATGCCGAGCGCCTTCGGCCCGGCCATCAGCACCGACGCAAGATAGAGCGGAACCAGCGGGTAGATCAGCTCCGAGGCGGCGTCGTTGAGCAGGCTCACCAGCCCGAGCAGCCAGACGGTGCGCGGCAGGCTCGCGAGACCGTTCGTCATCGCGACGCGTCCGTCAGGGTTTCGGCGCTGCGGTAAGGCCGAACTCCGCCGGCAGCCGGACGAAGAACAGGGAGACCTTCTCGTCTCGCAGCAGCGCGAGCAGCCGGTCGGCCTCGTCGTCGCCGACCGCGAAGCCGACCTCGACCGGCAATTGCCCGCCGAGTTCGAAGAACTGGTCCATGTGCATCTCGTGATGGCGGCCGAATCCGGCAACGGCACGAAACGCGGTTCCGCCCCGAATGCCGATCGATTCGGCTTTCCCGAGCAGCCATTCGTAGGCGAGGATGCCGTGCAGGCGCGTGGCCTCCTGCATGTAGAACTTGAGGTAGCAGCCCTTGTTCATGGTTTCTCCTATCCCGGCACGCCGGCCAGCCATTTCACCGTCATGATGCCCAGTGCGGTGAGCACCAGCGAGCCGAACAAATGGGCGCTTGCGGCGCCGATCGCCCACAGGTATTCCTCGCGCCCGAACAGCGTGACCACTTCGGCGGAAAAAGTGGAAAACGTCGTGAGTCCGCCGAGGAAACCGGTGATCACGAGCAATCGCGCCTCGGGCGGCAGCCCCGGATGCTGGTTGAAGTACGCGATCGCCATGCCGACCAGGTAGCCGCCGATCAGGTTGGCGGCCAGCGTGCCGAGCGGCACCGTCGGAAACACCGGGTTGAGCTTGAGGCCCAGCCACCAGCGCAGCCAGGCGCCGAAGGCGGCGCCGCATCCGACGGACAGCAAGGCGTAAGGGGTCATGGTGTCGTTGTGATGGCTTGCGGATGCTGCCCGGTTGGTGGGAGGTGACCCGAGTAGGCGATAATTCTCGCCTTTTTGGCGCTTCGCGCCAATCCAGAGGCATCCGAGTGCCCGCAACCACCGCCCGTAAAGACATCGCCGATCAGCTCGACGCCTGCATGAGCGCCGACCGCGCGCCGCTCGCCCAGGCGCTGCGGCGGCTGCGCGGGGCGGCGCCGGACGACGCGCTGCGCGCGCGCATCGAACGGTCGGCGGCGATGCGCGCACAGCGGTTCGCGGCGCGCCCGCGCCCGACCTTTCCCGACGAACTGCCGGTCAACCAGAAGCGCGACGAGATCGCGCAGGCGATCGCGGCGCACCAGGGCCACATCGTCTGCGGTGAAACCGGTTCGGGCAAGACGACACAGTGGCCGAAAAT